>DATIPS010000016.1 GCA_035471805.1 Acidimicrobiia bacterium
AGTTGCGCCGCGGCGTCCATCTTGGATTTGGACCGCGCTCGGCATCTTGATGGCGATAGCTTCGTCTGCCGCGGTCATTGCGGCTTTCGCGGTCTATGCGGCTGCAACGCGCCCCGTCGGCGAGGGCGAGCTCTTCCTTGACGATGGTCGGGAAGTCGCCGCACGGCTCGGCAGCGGCGCGCCGGGTGTCGATGACCTGCGACGGGTTCGCAACAGCCTCGAGATCGAGGCGGTCAGCTTCTTCGGCTCTGATGGGATCGTGGAGGCGTCCACGTCGGAGAGTCTCATTGGATCCTCTCCCGGCAGCCCCACTGTTGCGCGATTGGTGGAGCAGAGCCGATTCGGGGCGATCGCGGCTCCCTTGGCACTGCCGGTGCTCGTTGATGGTGTTGTTGAGTGGACGCCGGGTGAAATCGTCTACGAAGTGGTACAGCCCTTGTTGGACGGCCGTGCGGTTCTATTGACCTACGACATTTCCGAGCTGCTCAGCAGGCGCAGTTCAGCCGGTGGCGCCCCTCCGATCACGCTGGAGTTGCTCGGCTTGGGAGTAGTGCTGATCGGGGTGACGCTGGCCTTGTTCGTGGGCAGAAATCGAACCGCCCGGACGTTTCGTCAGTTTGCCGTCGAGTCTGAGTATCTGAGGAGGGAATCTGAAGCGCTCACCATCCACAACAGAGAACTCGATGTTGCACGTCGGACTGCCGAACGAGCCTTTGAACTCGCCGAGGAGAAGAACCGCATTCGATCCGAATTCGTGCTGATGATCAACCACGAGCTCCGGACACCCCTTACCGGAGTAGTCACGGGCGCCGAACTGTTGAAGTCGAGTGGGACCGTCAGCGACTCCACGTGGTCTGAGGTGCTGGACGACGTCGTCGACGGTGCGCGACGACTGAATGAGATGATCGATCAGATTCTGTCGGTAGCGCGAATCGAGAATGGAGCGCTCTTCTTCGAGCTTCATGAGGTTCAGGTCTCTGACCTGATCGACCGGTTGCTTGCAGGCACCCCCAGATTCTCGTATGACGACGGCTCGAATCTCGGTTCGGCATCGATAGAAACAGACGCCACGAGCGTCGTCAGCCTCGTGCACTCGCTTGCAGGCAACGCCTTCACTCACGGCGCCACCACCGTGTCGATCACGGCCACGGATGAGATCCCGTTCGAGCCCATGGTCGAAGTTGGGAAGAGGCCTGAGCAGCCTCTGTTCCTGGTCGTGCGCGACGACGGACCGGGAATCGACACCGATTTCTTGCCTCGAGCTTTCGAGAAGTTCGAGAAGCGGAGTCCGAGCTCCGGAACAGGCCTCGGGCTCTATATCGCCCGCGTCACCGTCGAGGCGCTGCGGGGGTCGATCCTGGCCACCACATCGCCTGCCGGCACTTCGCTTGCGATCGCTCTGCCCCGCACGGCCGAGAACATGGCGGCCGCATGAGGCACTTTCTGGTCGCTTTGGCATTGCTCAGCACCGGCTGCGCGCCCCAACTCGCACCTGAAGAGGGTGTATCCGTACGACTCGCCGAGTTTCGGGTCGAAGCTGCCGGAACGTTCGTGGCCGGGTCCAACCTGATCACCGTCTCGAACGACGGCAAGTTCGGCCACACCCTCGTGGTCGCGGGTCGAGACGGCGATGTGGTGGCGGCGTCGCCGGTCGTCGGCCCGGGAGACCGGATCGAGTTCACTCTGGACCTGTCGCCCGGGATCTACGAGTTGAGTTGCCGAATGGTGATTCAGACCGAAGAAGGGCGGCTCGTCGATCACTATGAGGAAGGCATGATCGCCACTATCGAGGTCGGCGAACCAGCCTGAATCCGGTCCCGGCGCGCTGGCCGGTCGAGCTTGCCTCACCCCTGTACGTTGCGGCTATTGCGCGATACGATTGAGGGGCGGGTGGAGGTTGGTAGACAGGCCCCACCTCCCCGCCTCCCCCTGTCAGATGCGGCCCCAAGACCGCAGCGGCCTCCGCCCGCACGGCACGCCGCACCGGTCGGTTGAAGTCATCCCCGGCCGGTTTCCCGGATCGGCAACGACTCCCGGCCAGGGCGGCGACCCCCATGGCAGGGGCGTCCTGCCTCCCGGTGCAGGCTCGGGCGGCGCGGGTGGTCAGCCAATGACTCCGAGGCCGAGTAGAAGCATCGCGACAGCGCCGATACCGGCCACTCCGACCCAGATCCACGCACCGAAGTCGAATACCCGCGGGCCGTATCCCTGGCCTGAGATTTCGCTCCTGACGTGCCGGAAAGCAATTATCGCCGCGATGAAGAATGCAGCTGAAAAGAAGAGTGCAGGTGTGTTCATGAACCGCACAGTAATCGGTATCGCCCGTCGCCAACGGTAGGTGCCCAGGCGACCCAAGGAGGTGCAGCGCCCGCCATCGCGCCAATCCTCGCCGGACGGATATCGGGCAGCCCCAAAGAAGCCCCCCGGGACGTGACTTGCCCAGTGGCGTGAGGTTTCACCCGGCAGGAATCACCGGCCGGGGTGGCGACGGACTCGGCTGCCTGTGTTTGGAGGTGGGGCGCTCTCAGCCCCAGCCAAGCTCGTGCAGGCGTGCATCGTCGATACCCAGGTGGTGTGCGATTTCGTGAAGTACGGTGGTTCGGATCTCGGCTCGAAGGGCATCTCGTTCAAGGCCGAGTTCCAGATGAGCTTGGCGGAAGACCGTGATTTGATCGGGCATGACTCCGAAGTAATCGATGCCCCGTTCGGCGAGCGACACTCCTTCATAGAGCCCGAGCAAACCGTCGCCGGCCGGGTCCTGGTCGGTCGTGGGCTCATCCTCCACGACGACCACCAGGTTGTCGATGCGCGCGGTTACCCAGTCTGGTAGCTCGTCGAGAGCTTCATCAACAAGTCGCTCGAAGTCGGCGCGGTCCATCCGCAGTATTCAAGTCGATGACCGGGTTGGGTGGCCACCGCCTTCCCTCGCGGCATCGACGATTCCGTGCCGTCGACGGTCCTGGCTACAATCCCACGCTACAGCCCGACCCATTGGCTGGGGCGATTAGCTCAGCGGGAGAGCGCTGCCTTCACACGGCAGAGGTCACTGGTTCGATCCCAGTATCGCCCACCCAGAATCCTCTGCGGCCCGAGGGTATTCGGCCTGTCGCATACTCCGTTCTCGGGATCCGCTGGCATGTGCGGGTTGGTCTGGGCGCCGGTCTCCCGGTAGCTTGCCGTGATGACCGACTTCACGCAGCTGCCTTCGGACCTCCCCGTACCAGTCGATGACGGGCGCGCCGACCACCTGCAAGGCCTACTGCTGCCGGATATCGAGCTGGATGTGGCAGGTGGGGGCCGCCTCCCGCTTGCCGGTGATTCGTCGCATCGCTGGTCGGTGATCTACGTCTATCCACGAACCGGCGGTCCGGGGATAGAACTGCCAGATGATTGGGACATGATTCCCGGAGCCCGTGGTTGTACACCGCAGAGCTGCGCGTTTCGCGATCATCACGAAGAGTTGGTTGATCTGGACGCTTCTGTAGTCGGTATCAGTGCGCAGCCCATCGATGAGCAGGAGGCGTTCGCGAGTCGGATGCACATTCCGTTCCCGCTTCTCAATGACTCGAATCTTCGGCTCGCTGCACCGGAGTTGTCTCTCCCGACCTTCACGGTCGGTGGGATGACGCTCTACCGTCGAATCACGCTCATTGCGAAACGCTCGGTTGTGCGCCGTGTCTTCTACCCCGTGTTCCCTCCCAACGACAATGCGTCCGACGTGCTGGGGTGGTTGAAGACAAACCAGTAGTGACGACGGACAGGGTCCAATCTGCGCTGGCTGAGAGATATGACTCAAGCCGCGCCTTCATGGGTCCGAGTGGCCGGTAGTTGAGTCCGCCTTGATGATTCACCCGCGACCACATGACAACCAGCAATGACCGGTGATGACCGTGAACACCCGGTGGTCAGACCCCAGACAACCGGGGATGTTCGGTGGTGACCGGTGATGACCGATGGTGTCGGTTTCGCATTCACACAGCATGAGTCACTGAAGGCCTCACAGTGGTGCCCGTAACACGCAACGAACTCCCACGTCATTGGCGGTTCCTGGATCTCCGGGCCGGCAGCGAAGGTGGGGGAGAGGCGTTTCGGGCGGACGGCTGCTCTGGTGACCTGACTCGCCTGAGGGCAGAGGTCAAGAAGACGGCGCGGAGCGGATGCGCAGTTCAACCAGCGAGGCCAATGCGCCGTTCTGCGCTAGCTCAATTCAGCCGACCAGCTTCAAGTCACTCTTCGTTCTGCGTGGGTTCAGCAACGAATCGGTAGTAGATCAGTTCTCCGGTCTCGTCTCCTCCGAGCCCCGGCTGCTGGATGTAGAGGGTGACAACCAGCGCTTGCCTGCCGTCGAGTTCTACGAGCGCGAGTGACGGGTTCGAAACAGAGGCCGAGGCTCGGTGGGTGAGAATGAAGACATGTTCCGATGGTGGCTCTGCCGGTGGTCCTGGTATCGGTTCCGACCACGACTCTGGAATGGAGACCGTATCAGCGTCGACCCCGAATTGCGCCCGGTCGGCTGCTCCGGTTCCCTCGTCGTAGATCAAGACCCGAAAGGAACTCCAGTCGTCGAGGATGAATGAAGCCTCCAGGAAGGTGAACCTGTGCCCGAGGAAATCCAGGGTGGCACGGTCGCCGATGCTCCCCGCATACCCCTGGAACAAGACGGCACGGTCGAGAAGGGCCGCTGGCTCAGCGTCCCAGGTTACCCAGTCCGTGGTTCCTCGGGCTTGACGGTCGACTTCGCACTCGGCGTAGTAGTGGAATCCGAACTCGACGCGGGTGCTGCTCGCGGTGTCGATGTTTGGCGTGCCTTCCCCGCATTCGGACAACTGACGTGGTGCGTCGAACACCTTGCCCGGCTCGGCTCCGAGGAGCGCATCCCACGACGGGTAGTAGGCGAGACGGATCCAAGCTTCGTCCTCGGCAGGGGGTTCTTGTTCCCAAGCCACCACGAACCCACCATCTTCCGTTTCCTTGATGGTTGGTTGGGAGGCATACTCGGCGAGGTCGGCTCGCCAAGTCCAGTCCAGCAGGTTGGTCGATGTGGCGAGCGCAACCTTGAACGAAGGGCCGGTCTGCGGAGTCCAGAAGTAGACCGCCGCGTACTCCGACTCGCCAACCTGTATCACCTCCATGGGGCCCATTGGTTCCCCGCGGTCGTCGGTCAACTGGTACCTGTAGCCGTCAGAGGAGGTCACATCCCACATGAGACCCAACAGCTCTGCCCGCGCATCATCGACGGTCGTGGTGTCGCTGGCGGGGCCGCATGCCACAGCGACGATCGCCACCAGCACACCAGGTACGAGGCGCATCCGCGTCCGAGATGACCATTGCCGTCGGCGACTCAACCTCAGACGGCTGACAATCGTCTGTCCTGATCGATTGGGCCAGAAAAGTGTGCAGGCCCATTCAGCCACGCCGACCCCCATTCTGGAGGCGAACCTCTGCCCCAGTGCCCGTTCCCTTCGGCTGTTCGGTCCACTCCGGTTTCCAACGAGCGGCGATCACGGCAGCGGTAAGCCACGTCACCAGCATGAGGGGTCCACCGACACTCACAAATGCGAGTATCCCTGCGGCAGTTCCGAGCGGGATCAGAGACAACGGCCGCCTCCGCGCCCGGCCTCTCACCGCAAGGACTACTGCCAGCGCCATGTTGCTGAGGAGGATGCCCGCGGTCCCGATGACGAAGAGCACGAACCCCCAATCCTGGCCAAACCCGTCCTCGACGATGTTGACAGCGCTGTTCCAGGCCGCGGTCGCTCCAGCGACCAAAGCCAGCCTCACGACCCACTTCCCCCCGATCATCCTCCCGAAAGCCGGCACGGCGAACGCCAAAGTGAGAATCGTCCCACTGAACCACAAGACATAGGGCCACTGAGATTGTGTCGCGGACGCTTCTGCTGTCGGCCGAACCACCACCCAGTACACGAACATGGCTATGCCGGTCACCAGGTTCACACCCACCCGAGCACCGCGAGAGTCGAGGAATACCACCGTCTCGTCTCCAAGAGGATCGACGCGTCCCAGGGTCGCCGACGTCTCGCCACGCTCGAGGACCGCCGAACCACCAACCCAGACCCACGTCTCCACGAACGGTCGCGAGGCACGGAGCCGTATGTGCATGAGGAAAAGCCAGGATCACCTGGCCGAGCCACGCCTCTGGCGATGATGTTACACCACCCGCATGGACAGTGCTCCGAGTAGTTCGATTTCCTCGACCGACAGGAACCTCACTTCGTTGGTTTCGATCTTGGGCAGGTTCGTGTTCAGGCAGGGTGATGCTTTGATCTTGGAATGCTCGAAATGTTGACGGACAGTGACGGTTTATCCGTTGGTTCTAGGCCTTTCGGCCCTATCGAAGTCTCCGTTGCCGGGGTTGCATAACCCGGCGCGAGGGCAGGCCTCGTGCCGCCGATCCCGGGGAGGGCAAATGGCAATCTTCAAGAAGCGCGT
>DATIPS010000017.1 GCA_035471805.1 Acidimicrobiia bacterium
TGTGCGAGGACGTACCCGACCATCTCGGACCGCACTTCAGTCACAAAGCCGACTTCGTGCCGGGATGGTCCCCCTACGAGGAGTGGAACGACGGAGACATGGACGCCTTCCGGCTACGACCCCCGCCGTAGGGCTATCTACCGATTGGACCAGACCAAAGCGACATCATCGAGGATGTGGCCGAGCGATCGATGGCCGCCGCGCCCGGAAGACATCCGTCGGACACTGACCCAGACGGCTACGCAGCCACAGTGAGCGGGTCGGATCCGTAGACATTCGGTCCGACCGTTCCGCGCAGGAATCCAACCTCGATCAATACCCAGAACCCGGCAAATGGGATCAGGGCGATCAGCAGGAACCATCCCGATCTGCCTCGGTCGTGGAGGCGCTTCACGTTGGATGCCAGAACGATCCACATCGTGGCGAGCCACAACATCATGAAGATGCCGGCGAAGAGGCCCTGCGTCTCCAGGGCCGGGCTCGCGATGATGCTGAGCAGGATCACGCCGCCGATGGCCATCGAGTAGATGGTCCACCATTCACTTCGCCTGATCCGTCCGGAGAACGAGAAGTACCACTTGAAATCTCTGACAGGAGTGGGCCGGATCGACCCACCGTTCAGATGTGCCGCCTTGTCCTGCCATTCGGCCAGCCAGGTCTGCCCGTCCCACCAGCGCAACTTGCCCGGCTGTTGCGGATCGTCGTACCAGCCGGCCGGCGGGAGTGGGCGTTCGGGCATTTCAGTGAATCCTCTCAGGACGGACCGGAGCGAGGATAGGGGTTGAACGAGCTGCCTGTTAGGACCGTCGCGTCTCAACTGGGTCGGCTCGGGACCTGACAAATAGCACGAGCGCCCTTCCGTCTGGAAAGACGCTCGTTGTAGCGCTCGCCTGTTGTGCTCACAACGTATCACGGGGTCGATCGAACCGGAAGGTTCAGGACGGCAACCGGCCGCTTGCTCTTCCCCATTTCTGTACGTCGGGCCAGTACCAGATGAAGGCCTTCTGGAGCCGGACAACCGGTTCAGGGAAGTTGGAGTACCGGCGGCGCCATGCGTGGACGGTTTGGGCCTGTGCGAGCCCGAATCGTTCTGCGATTTCGGCTGCGCCGACCAGCAGCGAGGCATCGACTTTGCGGCCCATCGGCACACCCTAGAGCCAGTGTTGAAGCGATCGGCGGATCTCCGTGTGCATACACATGTATGCAAACTGGATTATGATTGTCACATGAGTGCGACCGGAATGTCGAAACCTCCTGCCAACAAGGGAAAACGCTATCCGGTCGAGATCCTGACGCCGGACGAGGTCAAGGCGCTGATCCGAGCATGTCCGGAATCCACCGCCACAGGGATACGGAATCGTGCGCTCATCACTCTGCTCTACCGCACGGGCCTCCGCTGCTCAGAGGCCCTCCAATTGATCCCGAAGGATGTCGACCGCTGGATGGGCGCAGTTTCTGTACTTCACGGCAAGGGTGATCGCCGTCGGACCGTCGGCATCGACGGGGGAGCGCTTGAAGTCCTCGAGGAGTGGAACGTCCAACGTGCGGCGCTCGGCGTGAACGGGCACGCACCTCTGTTCTGCAGTCTCAAGGGGCGGCCATTGGCCGGTTCCTATGTGCGTACTCTGCTTCCCCGGCTGGCCGAAGCAGCCGGCATCGCGAAGCGAGTTCATCCGCATGGTTTGCGGCACACCCACGCATTTGAGCTATTGCACGAGGGGGTTCCGCTGCCGATCATCCAGCGCCAGCTCGGACATTTGTCCCTTCAGACCACCGACACCTATTTGTCGCACTTCGCTCCGATCGACGTGATAAACAGAATCAGAGAACGTCAGTGGTCGGTATAGCTGGGTCCCGATAATGCCGATTCGAGTTCGGGTCATCGGCCTCCTCGTTGTTCTCTCATCAGCCTCTTCTCCTCCTGCTGCCGCTCCATCTCAGCCACAGCTGCGGCCTCCCGGATCTTCCGTTTCTCATCAAGGGATGCGAAACGGGCGTAGAGGTCCTCTCGAAGCTGCTCGGCGCTGCGGTCGCGGCCTTCAGCCGTTTGATCGATGATCCGCTTGAGCCCGTGCTCGGGCATTCGCTCGGCGAATTTGAGTTCCAGTTCCAGAACATTGAGCTGTTCACGGAAGAAATCTCGAGCCATCCGCAGATCACCGGCCCCCAACGCGAGACCCATCAATAGCCGTGCCTGGTTGTAGAGGCGGTCGAGTTCGTCTCCAACCTGAGTCACGGCGGCACCATCTGTGACGATCTTGTTGGCCAAGTTGGGGATCGTGTGGTTGTTCAGGTGCCGTGACACAGCCGACGGGTGGATCCCCAGCGATGCTGCGATCGCCGACTGAGTACGACGCCGACAGATCAGATCGTCGTCCAACTGCTGCCGGTCCGGGTGTCCGCACATCACACAGCGCGATTGCGGTGCCGGCACGAATGTGCCCTCTTTGCGGTCGCTCATGCGCAACCTCCTCAAAACGAGGCGAGCGCCTGGCTCGCCGGCCGGGCGCTCTGGGCACTCGTTTACTTGGCAGCATTATCACATATTCGGCCGGGGAACTGGTGACGCTTCCCGCCCGTTGCGCAACCTGTGCGGTCGGAAACATGCTCTGACCAGGGGTTTTGCTGGTGACGCTTTGATGGCAAAGCGTCACCAGCAGAAAAGCCGCTCCCTACCGTTGCCGGCGTGCACCCGTGTGCTCTATCGACACGGCTTGTTCGACGAGGGCCGGTATCCGGCCTATTCCGACGTCGACGCCTCTATACCGTCCCACACCAGCAGCGGGTCGCTGTCGGTCACGTTCTTGATGACGATGCTGTAGGTCTCACTTACCGCCCGTCGGATCGTGAACGATGTTTGGCCCGAAGCGTCGGTTGTGTCGGTGAGGTCGGCAAAGACACGGCCGGGCCGGGAGATCGAGGCAGTGACGGACGCACCTTCCACCGGCGCCCCGGCGGCGGTCTTGATGGTTGCCGTGAAGACCACGTTCTCCCAGCGTCCCTGGGATGTCCTTTCAACGGTGATCGACGTAACGCCGTAAGTTACAAACTCTGCACCCTCGGCAAGCGCCGTTATGACGATGGTGTCACTTGCGGAGTACTGGTCGGTCGTGTCCCTCTCCGTGACAGTCAGCTGCAGCGTGTAGGTGCCCGCTAGGTCCGGAGTAAAGGTTGTGTCCGCGGTGGACGCAATCAGTGTCGCGCCCGACCCGACGGGAGCATTCTGCACCGTCCATGAGAATTCGAGTAGGTCGCCGTTTGCATCGGTGGCGGTTCCGCTCAAGTTCACGGATACGGGAAGCACAACCGTCTGGTCGGCGCCCGCATCGACCACCGGCGGCAGATTCCCCATATTGTTGCCTGATGGAAGACCCAGGGAGAAGGCGACGTCGAGAAGGCCGGCGCCCATCTGGGCCGTCGTTAGCCCGATATCCTCGGCGCTGCCCGTCAGTACCGCTCTGGCGTCGGCGGACGGCGAAGCCCCGATGACCAGAGCAGCCGCCCCGGCGACGTGCGGAGCAGACATCGACGTGCCGCTCATGTGGACGTAGCCGCCGTCCTTGCTCGTCGAGTAGATGCTGCTGCCGGGAGCCGCCAGGTCACTTGCGGTCAACCCGACGCTGCTGAAGCTCGAAAGCGTGTCGTCTACCGTCGTCGAGGACACGGCGATCACGTGCGGGTATGCGGCGGGATAGCCCACCGGACCGCCGCTGTCGTTTCCTGCCGAGGCCACGAGGGTCATTCCCTTGTTCTTCAACAACAGGAGGGCACTACTTTCAGCGGTCGATGACTGGCTGCTGCCGAAGCTCATGCTCACAACGTCGACCGAACCCGTCTCGAGACCGAGGAGATAGTCGAAGGCGGCAAGGATCGCCTCGTCGGTGATGCGGCTGCCCTTTGAAACCTGAATCGGGAGGATCGTCGCATCGGGTGCGACACCTACGACACCAGTGCCGTCATCCGCGGCGCCCACGATTCCTGCGGTGTGGGTGCCGTGGCCGTTCTTGTCGCTGACGTCGCTCGACGGGTTACGCCCCGCAAAGGACATCCGCCGGTCGTCGATACGGCCGGTGAACTCGGGGTGGTCGAGATCGATGCCCGTGTCGACCACCGCCACCACGACGCCGTCGCCCTTCTCACCGCTCCACGTCGCACCGGTCGACGTCGTACCGGCCACGTGTGCGATTTCCGCGTCTACCCGGTTGACACCCCATTGCAACTCGTCGGCCGGGCCTGTTGTGGCGTGATCGTGGAAGGAGATGTCATCGCGAGCCCGCTCGACGCTGACCACTCCCGGGCGGTTACTCAAGGCCGCCAGCGCCGGCTCGGGGAGCGACACGGTGAGGACGTTGATGTTCTCCAGCCTTCTCCCGACCTGACCGCCGAGGCCGGCGACAAGCGCTTCGTCGCTCGCGTTGGGGGTGTGATCCAACAGCACGATCGCGTCGACAATCCGACCCTGCGCGTCGACAATCCGAGTCTGCTGATCTGCGCCTACCGGCGCGGCAAACACCAGAGCAAGAAGGAGCGTTGCAAGAGCCGCTGCGGACAGCCGCAGTGAGTAAGTAGCTTTCATTCGTTTGTCCTCCCCCAACATTGAGACCACGACTCGAGTGGTCGGCCGCTATTAGACCACGGAATCAGACCTATGTCTCCAAGAAATCTGCCAGAACCGTCGAAATCGAGCCACCGGCGGATAGTCCGATCCGGCTTCGAGAAAGGGTGGTTTGAGGAGCCGCTCGGAGGTTCGAGGCATGCTCCGTCAGGCCCGGCGGTCGCACACCGGACGGGACGCGCGCCCGGCGCGTTGGCTAGCGTTGCTGCCACACGGAGACCCCTTCGGCGGCGGGCAACCGGCTCCGCCGCTCACGGACGTCGAGAACCAGGCATGGGGAGTGGTCTTGTCGCGCGAGGTAACGGTTCGAGTTCCGCTGAACGAGTCGCTGGATCTGCTCGAACGCCCTGCCCGCGCTTGCGTCGGCTTCATCAGCGGGGGAGGCCCTCGGATCGAGCCGGCTCGCCTGCGATACGAAGACGGCCGGTACCTGATCGGCATCGAACCGGACAACCAGGCCCCTGATCCGTCCACCGAGGTGGTGTTGATCGTTGACGATGGTGTGCTGTTCTTCGAGCTTCGTGCCGTGTATGTGCGGGGCATTGCGCGTCCGCTCCCGCCGTCTTCACGGGAGAACCTGCACTGGTTTGAAGTGGACCCGTCTCTGGTGTCGAGCTGGAACTACGGGCGCATGAGGTGGAAACGTGATAGCGGCTGATCGGGTCGTCCAGCACCTGTTGGAGCGTGCCATGGTTGCCCGCATGGCCACCGTATCGCGGTCGGGCCGGCCCCACGTCAACCCCAACTACTTCGTAGTCGATGGTTCGCGTCTCTGGCTGGGGACGATGACAGGGACACTGGCCGCTCGCAATGTGGCGGTGAACCCGGCTGTTCAGCTGCTGTTCGAGATCGAGCAGAACCCGACCGACTCCCGGCTGGTGAGGATCACCGGTACCGCGTCGATCAGAACCGAGCCCGACCTGCTCTCGGAGTACAAGCGTCGTGATGCCCGCAAGTACTTCCGCTCACTGCCGGGACTGCTCATGAGCCTCAGACACCTGCACCGGTTGTTCCTGACGAGCAGGTACCTGTCCACCGCCGACCCGGCCAGTCGTCACTGTGTCATCGAAGTCGAACCGACCGGAATCGAGATACTGGACCGCGGCACCCGCCATTCCACCGGATCGTGACACCGGGCCGGCAGATCAACCCGGATGACCGTTCGCCACCAAGCTCCCGGTAGCGCTCTCCGCCGGCCGGCCGGGTCCGGGCAACCGGCAGATCAGCGGTCGCGGAAGCCCTTTCCGTCCAGTATCTTCCCCGCGTACTTCTCCACCCGTGCCGCGCGCGTCTGAGATTGCCTGGCATCCGAGAAGTAGAGGTTGTACTCGCGCTGCCGGCCGGGGGTCAGCGACTCGAAAGCAGCCTTGAACGCCGGGTCCTGGTCGAGGCGATCCTGAAGCTCCTCGGCAACGACAAGTTCGGGTGCCGGACCCATCTCCAGGCCCGCCTCCTCGACCTCGATGGCCTCGCGGATAAAGGCCTCGACGGTATCGCCGAGCCGGGCCACATCCTCTGCCGAAGTGAAAGGAATGCGGCGAGCCGACCTCGAGTTCGGTCCCTGCTGCTCGAGCACACCTTCTGAGTCTCTCAGCAAGGCACCCTTGAAGAACATGAGGGCGAGGAACTCCTTCATCTCCTGGAGGATGACGATGTTGCTGCCCTCATGGCTGTAGCAGGGTTTGCCCCACTTGAACTCCTCGGTCAGCCCGCAACCCAGCAGGATCGACCGCAGGCCCAACATCTCCTCCGGCCACTTCTCCGACCGGCTGATGTAGTCGTCGACCTTTGGGTTCACCAATACTCCCGTCAGCGTGCCACCGTCTGCGGCGCCCGGCGCAACAATACAGTCGGCGAGTGGTTCGACCCTCGAGAACCGTGCGTCGCCCGGCCCGTCGGGCTGCTGCGTCGCGCCGGCCGAGGATCCGGAACGCACGGAGAGTCCTCCGGCGCGCCGGCAGGCGACTCCGACCGTTCAGCTTCATTGCGCCGGAATGGACGGTCGGGACGAGCCTCCCTTGTGTCATGTATAGTCAAACTCGAGGCGCCTCGGGGGATGAGGAGACTCATGACAACCTCCCGCGGTGGGCGGTGCCGAGGCGAGGCATCGCTCCAGAAGCGGCGCTGTGAGGGGAGTGCGCTCGTGAAGAGCTGGTGGAAGGCTGTGCTGGCCTACCCACCCACTTGGGTGGCCATCGTCGCCGTTCTCGTCGCCGAATGGGCGATCTTCAGCTGGTTTCAACCCCCGGCAGTGCTCGTCGGAATACTGATAGCGCTGGGAGTTGTGGCGATCATGGTGTGGCCCATCACGATGTCGGCAACCGGAACCCTCTCCCGACTCCAGTTTGAGATTCCCAAGCTCAGCGAAGTCGACCAAATGGAGATGGCAAAACTCGAGAAGGAGCTCGCCGCGCTCGAGGACACCAGACCGGGCTATCAACTGAGGGCCCTCCAGGAGAAGCGTGACAATCTGGCCGAGGTACTCGGCCGGCGACTCGACTCCGGAGAGTTGACGTATGCCCGCTATCTGACGACGGCGCAGCAGGTCTATCTGTCGGCGCTCGACAACCTCCGAGAAGTCGCAATCAGCCTGAAGAGCATCAGCACCATCGATGACGGCTACATCGAGAGCCGGCTCGAGGAACTCGTCCTGAACGGCAGCGGCGAGTCAACCGAAAGAGAACGGTCCTCGCTGGAGGGCAGAAGAGCTCTCCGCCAGGCCCAGGTGAGGAAGGTGGCCGACCTGCTCAGCCAGAACGAGTCGGCCATGACCGCAATGGACAAGACCGCTACTGCACTGGCGGACGCCCCGATCGGAAGGACACCCGAGGACGCAGAAGCCTCCATGGCGGCATTGGAGGAACTGGCCCAGCGGGCCTCGAAGTACGCGACCGGTTAGAACCAGCGGAGGGCAGGCGGAACCCGGCAACCGCCAGGAGGAGGAGAACCATGAGCGACTCGGACCACAAAGCCGCTGAACTGCGTTCAGCCCTCAGCCTCGATCTGAATGTCGAGGCCACCAAGGCAGAGTTGGCGCTGCCCGAACCGGATCCCACCGAAGAACTCCGAGAGCGCGCACGGCAGTTTGCCGACCAGCTCGTCGCGTTCGACCCCGCAGACCAGTCATCGCGTGATACGAACCGGACAGCCGTCGACGTCATGGGTCGCGACCTCCAGCGTCGAGCCGCCACCAGAAGTCGCATGCTCCAGGCTCCGGTCAAGGACCTCGTAAGAGGAACCGAGGACGGCGGGCCGATCGCCAACTCGCTGGCCGATCTTCGAATCGAAGTCGAAAAGCTCGACCCGGCCTCGGTTGACTTCAGCCCCGGATGGTTCACAAGGGTCTTGGGCAGCATCCCCGGCATCGGAACACCCTTGAAGCGCTACTTCATGCGCTACGAGAGCACACAGACGGTGATCGATTCGATCATCAACTCTCTGGAGAAGGGCCGAGATGAGCTCAAACGGGACAACGTGACTCTCAGCGAAGATCAGAAGCAGATGAGAGAACTCACCTTGTCATTGGCGGAGCAGGCGGCTCTCGGGCAGGCGTTGGACGAGGCAATCCAGTACAAGCTCAGCCGTGAAATCTCGCCCGACGATCCACGCCGTCAGTTCATAGAGGAAGAGATTCTGTTCGGCCTTCGACAACGCACTATGGACCTGCAACAGCAACTCGCCGTCAATCAGCAGGGTGTCCTGGCAACCGAACTCATTGTGCGCAACAACCGCGAGCTGATTCGGGGCGTGGATCGTGCGGTCGACGTTACGGTGAGCGCACTCCAGGTTGCCGTCACGGTGGCCCTCGCCCTGGCCCATCAGAAGATAGTCCTCGACAAGGTCGAGGCGATCAACCGGACCACATCCGACCTGATCGCAGGAACCGCCGAACGTTTGAAGACCCAGGGGACGGAGATACATCGGCAGGCGGCAGGAACCATGCTCGATATGGATTCTCTTCGCTCCGCGTTCGAGGACATCAATATCGCTCTTGGTGAGATCTCCAGGTATCGCAAGGAGGCTCTGCCGCAGATGGCCAATACCATTCTCGAGCTCGACCGGCTGACCGCTGAGGGCGAGGCCGCCATCGGTCGCCTGGAGGAAGGGCAATCAGCGAGTCCCTCGATCGAACTCGAGGCCGGCGGATGAGAACTCCACAACCGCGCAAGGTGCGGGACCGGAGGGCGAGGCGAATCCTCGCAGTCATTTCCGCACTCATGATGCTGGTCGCATCGTGTGGCGGTGACGCCGAACCACTCGATCCGATCGAGGCGGCGGACAGACTGCAAGAACTGGTCGGCGAGATCGGCTGGCAGAACTCCCCTGTCACCCGCAAAGCCAACGTCCCGCCACCGACCCTCGAACTCGAAGACACTCTTCCGCCGATCGACGAGTTTCCGCTGGTCGTAACGGCCGCCCGGGGTTCGGACAGAGTCGTTGCGGAGATCTTCGCGTCGACCGAGAAATCCGGAGACGGTACGGACAGGTGGATGGTCGAGGTCGCCGAGTCGTTCAACGATGCCAGCCTGGCTCTGGCGGACGGGAGAGTCGCCCGCGTCGAAATCCGCAAGATCGCCTCCGGTACGGGTTATCAGTTCATCTCGGCCGGACGGAATCTTCCAGCCGGTTTCAGCCCCTCCAACCATCTCTGGATCGAGATGGCGAAGGTCCATCGCCCGATGACGGCCGTCAGCGACCGGCTGGTTCCGAACGTAGCCGGGATTGTCATGAAGTCGGAAACCGCCGAGGAGCTCCGTTCGACCTACGGGGATCTGACCGCTTCGAACCTGATCGATGCGGTGATAGCCGGCGACGTGGTGATGGGCTACACGGATCCCTTCGCCTCCAGCACGGGCCTCAACTTCTTGCTGACTGTTCTCGATGAGTTCGCCGGTGGGCAGGAGGATCGGCTCGTTGCCCCCGACGTTGCAAGCGTGTTCGAACAATTCCAACAACAGGTGCCATTTGTGGCGCTGACCACGCTGCAGATTCGCGAATCGGTCGAAAAGGAGGCGGGAACCCTCGATGCGTTCGTCATGGAGTATCAAACCTTCGTCAACACGGATTCGTTGAAGAGCGGTTTCGAGTTCATCCCGTTCGGCGTCGGCCACGACAATCCGCTCTACGCCGTCGGCGATCTTCCACCCGAGCAGCTCGAGGTTCTGGAGCTGTTTGCGGACTTCGCCGGTGAGTCTGAGTTCATGAAGGAAGCGGCGGACTTCGGTTTCGATCCTCCAGCGTACGACTCGACGGTTGCGATTCCTTCTGGAGCGACGTTGATCCAGGCACAGAAACTCTGGAAGGACAAGAAGGACGGAGGCAAACCCGTAGCTGCCGTCTTCGTCACGGACGTGAGCGGGTCGATGGCCGGCAGCCGCCTCTCGGCGGTGCGGAGGGCGCTGCGCTCTGCACGGGAGTTCATCAGCCCTGAGAGCTCGGTCGGCATGGTCGAGTTCAGTGACGTGACCACGCTACGGCTCCCGATCGCGCCATTTGATCTCAACCAACAAGGGCGGTTCGTGGCAGCCGTCGAAGACATGAACCCGGCCGGTGGGACCGCGATGTACGACGGCATCACCCTCGGCCTGTCGATGCTCCTCGACCACAAAGCCTCCAACCCCGACTCGAAACTGCTTCTCATCGTCCTCACCGACGGTGCTACCAACGAAGGTCTGACACTCGGCGAAACAGAAGAGATGATCGGCGGCCTGAGAATCCCGATCTACACGGTCGGTTTCGAAGCCGATCTCGATGAGCTCGGTAAACTGGCGTCGCTGGTCGAAGCGGCCAGCATCAATGCCAGCGAGGATGATGTGGAATTCAAGATCGCTTCGTTGTTCAACGCCGGGATCTAGGAGAAGTGAAGCCGCTCGCCATCTGGCTGGCCGGGTTCGTCGTCGTGTTCGGTGCTTTCGCGCTCATCACGAACTCAACTCGCGGAACCGACCGCGTGTTCGTCGTCGTCGACAGCTCGTTCTCTATGACCCCGGTGTGGAATCGGGTTCCTGCCGAGCTGGATGCCCTGGACGATGAGCGGTTCACGGAGTTTGCCCTCGCCACCGAGAAGAACCTTGTGCACACGTGGAGTTCCGGCCTGTCGCTCGCCGGAATCAACCCGTTCGCACCGTGTGGATTCGGACGGATAGAAGGCTATCCGGAGTTCGCCGAGGCGGACGAACTCGTCCTGATCACAACAGAGGGATCGTGCGAGACCCAGTCGCTGGCAGGCGACTGGACCGTCATCAAGCTCTCGCCCTGAGCGTATAACGCCGGTTCCCTGCCGAGTTCGAGAGCGGTCCGGCATGACGATCAGCCCGGGCCGGGTCTCCGGGAGCCGTGCTCCTTCAGTCGTCGCCGACGATGAGCCGTGCGCTTCGCCCGTGAGTGAGATACGACCTGGCCCATTCGAGCAGCACCACCAACCGGTTGCGGAATCCGATGAGGAACACGAGGTGAACGAACAGCCAGGCGAGCCAGGCGGGGAAACCCGACAAGCTGATCCGGTGGATCTGGGCGATGGCGGCGCTCCGCCCCAGTGTCGCCATAGTCCCCCGATCGACGTATCGGAACGGTCCCGGAGTGTCCCCGTTGAGCCGGGCGGTGACGGACCGGGCGGCGTGGCGCCCCATCTGTATGGCAGCCGGCGCCACTCCGGCCACCGGCCGGCCGTCCTGTTCGACGTTGGCCAGGTCTCCGATGACGAAGACGTGCGGATGACCCGGAATAGAAAGATCGTCGGTCACCAGCACTCTTCCCATCTCGTCGACGGGCACATCCAGCTTCGCTCCGAGCGGTGACGCCTCAACCCCCGCCGCCCACAGGACGGTGCCGGCATCTATCCGCCGATCGCCTATCGACACGCCGTGCTCGTCGATGTCGGTCACCGGACTACCTGTGAGGACCTCGACACCCAGCTTCTCGAGCTGAGTACGGGCCTTGGCGGACAGGGCCGGCCGGTAGGACGAGAGAATCCGATCGGAACCCTCGATCAGCATGACCCTGGCCCGGCCGGGATCGATTCTGCGGAACTCGCCCATGAAGGTGTGCCGGGAAATCTCGGCTATCGCCCCGGCCAACTCCGCCCCGGTAGCGCCGCCACCGATGATCACGAAGGTCAGCAGAGCCGCTCGCCTAGTTTCGTCCGGCTCCACCTCTGCCCGTTCGAAAGCCGTGAGGAGGCGATGGCGGATGGCAAGGGCGTCGTCGACACTCTTCAAACCCGGCGCGTGTTCCGCCCACTCCTCATGCCCGAAGTAGGCATCCCGCACGCCGGTCGCCAGGATCAGGAAGTCGAACGGCACCGACTGCTGGCCGGTTGCCATCACGACCCGCCGCTCCAGGTCGATACCACTCACCTCGCCCATCAGCACCGTGGCGTTGCCCTGCTTTCGCAGGACCCGCCGGATCGGTTCGGCGATCTCGATGGCGCTCAAACCGGCCGTAGCGACCTGGTAGAGCAGCGGTTGGAACGTGTGGTGGTTGCGGCGGTCGATCAGCACAACTTCGACCGGGGCCGTTGCCAGCGCCTTGGCGGCGTGGAGGCCACCGAAACCGCCACCGACTATCACCACCCGGGGTTTCTCCATCAGCCTGAGGCTACTTATCAGGCAACTCTCGTTCGTCGCTCCCAGGTCATGCGAGGACCCGCGCCAGGGCATCGACGTCCCCCTCGTCGTTGTAGCCGGCCAGCGACACCCGAATCCGCCCTCCACGTGTTCCGCACACGATGCCGGCCGCTCGCAGCCGGGCCACGCTCCCGGCGACCGGTCGGTCCGGATGGCCCAATGAGATTATGTGAGAAGAGGCGGACGGATCGTCCAGATCCCGAAAGGGCCGCCAGCCGTGAGCTGCGACGGTCCCAACGAGCCGCCGGGCCAGCCGGCTTGCGTGTTCGCCCACAGCTTCACGGCCGAGCGGAAGCAACTGATCCAGTGCAGTCGAGAGGCCCACCACCGAGACGTAGGACATGGTCGACTGCGTATACCGCCGGGCGTCGTCGGCGAGGGGCATTCGTCTGGCGTCGAAGTCGAATGGATCGGGAGCGCCCATCCAACCCGGTAGCGGCGGGGTCCGCTCCAGTATCGAAGGCTCAATGGCTCCGATCGCAACGCCCCCATGACCGCCCAGCCACTTGTATCCGCTGCCGACCACGATGTCGGCATCCCAGTCTGCGACGTTTGTCTCTATCGCACCGGCGCCCTGAGTAGCGTCGACGACGAGCCTCGCCCCGACCGCTCTGGTTGCCAATCGGAGCCGGGGAACATCGACCAGGCTGCCGGTCGCATACTGGACGGAACCGACGGCCACCAGCGACGTTCGGTCGTTGATCGCCGCAACGATGTCTGCAGTCAGATCTGTGGCCGGGTCGTCTTCGACGAACCGGAGCCGGCACTCGTCCCGCTCGACCAGGCGCAGCCAGGGGCGTGTCACAGCCGGAAAGTCACTGCCAACCACTATCACTTCGGCCCCGGCGGGCGGCGGCAGCAGGTATGGAATCTGACCGAGCAGTTCGCCGGCGCTGGAGAGAATGGCGATCCGGCCCGGTTCGGTTCGCCACAGCCGTGCGGCCCGCGCACGCAGAACACTGAGGAAGGCTGCCTCATCGTCATCGGACATGTGCAGGTTGCCGTGGCGTCCAACATCGTCGAGAAACGAATGCATAGAGGCGACCGTCGTGTTGCTCAGCAGGCCGAGGGCCGCCTGGTTGAGATAGATGCCTTCCGAGAGCGTCTGGTAATCGGAGCGGTCGAAGACGGATGCCATTGGTACCTCGATCGGAGAGTGGGCCGCGCGGTGAGAGTCAAGCTACACCGTGCTTTGCGCTCGCCGGTTGTGCGAGCGCAAAGCACGATCGGCCCGACTCCCTCACCCGTCGTGTCACGCGCAGCTCGAGTGCCGGCTCACTCGCCGTTCCGTCACCTTCCGCACACCGGCCGCAGCCAGTTATAGAAGTCGACTGCCAGGACCCGCCCGTCCTTGCTGTCGGACCGGTCGATGAACTTGAGGATCTCATCTGTCGGTCCGGTGACTACCAGGCTCTCCACTTGCGGGTCGTTGTCGGCCAGGTAGGCGGCAACCCGCTGCACCGATTCTTCAACTCCACCTTCGAGGAGGCGGGCTGCCACGTCCGGGTTCTCGGCGAGATGGTCGACCGAGCGCCGCACCTCTTGCAGAGCGTTGCGTACCGATGGGCCGCTGATCCCGAAGTCACCGCCCGCACTGCCCGAGGAGCCGCCGAAGACACTACGGGGGATGCGGTCGGTCCCGACGCAGGTCGAGTATCCGAGCATGCGAAGCGGATCGGAAGCGGCAACTTCCGGAGCGGCCTCGGTGACCAGGAATCCCGCCCACACCACGCTCACGTCCGCGCCCGGAGAGTCTGCCAGAAGCTGTGCCTGGTCTATCGGGATGGCCGGGTAGAAGTCGACTGATACGGTGGCGACCGTTCCGCCACCCAATCGGCCGAGCAGTTCTTGCGCGGACCCCACCCTCGGGTCGGATTCGGCGAATGGCCAGATCGTCTCCCCTTCGGATCCGAAGAGACCGATTCGCGACGAGACGGTGCCGAGGTCGGCCTGGGCCGCGCCGATCGGCATCTGGACTGTGGCGGTGAAGGTCCGGTCCAGGACCCCGGAATCGACGGTGAACTTGTCCACGAATGCCCCCGGGTTGAACATGCCGGCAACGTCGAATGTTGCACGGGCAACTGCTTCCGCCCGGTCGCCCCTGTTCATGAGAAGGGGATGAACCACGAAGTTCGAGATTATGAACAGGCTCAGACCGAGGGCGATGAGCATGACGGCCGCGTCGATCACGGTGCGCCAGAGCGCCCGCCGGACCGAGCGGCGCAGAGTCCGTTCGTCGACATCGGCGGTACCCAACGCTTCCAGATTCACGGGTGCGACTCCGTCCATGATCGCCCGGCAGTCGGGACATTCTTGGAGATGATTCTCGAGTTGGTCGCGTGCGGGTGGGTCGAGTTGCCCATCGGCGTAGCTCTCGAGGAGTTCCTGGGCTTCTTCGTGATTCATTGGCTGGTCTCCGTGTAATGGGCCCGGAATGACATCCTGGCCCGATGGATCAGTACTTTGACGGCCGCGATCGAGCAGCCGAGCACATCGGCCACCTCGGCGTAGCTGAGCCCCGAGAGGTCGGTCAGGAGGAGCGCCGTGCGCTGTCGTTCCGGAAGTCTCGATAGGGACCTGTCGATGAGCATGAGTTCGGTAACGTCGGTGTCCCTGGTTGCCGGATCGTCGATCTCCTCGACCGGTACGGGGCGACGGCGCCGCGTGTCATCGATGAAGACCGACCGGGCAATCGAGAACAGCCACGACCGGGGATTCCCGCCCCGATAGCCGCCCATAGACCTGGTGGCCTTGACGAAAGTGTCCTGCATCAGGTCCTCCGCCCAGACCGGGTCGCGGCACAGGGATACCAGGAACGCGTATACCGCGTTCGAGTGAGCCCGGTAGAAGCCTTCGATTGGGTTGAGTTCGATTGGATTGACAGTAGCCACACGTTTCCTGGTCTCCTTTGAAAGTCTCGATCTTCTCGAGGGAGACGAGATAGGAGGCACCAGAGTTTCGGTGGCGGGCGGAACTTTCCGGCGGCGGGGGAAGGGTCGGGCCATTCGAGTTCGGCGATTGGCCCGGTCGGAAGGCGAGATCAGGCCCTGGGGCCGTCCATGATCAAACGGATTGCCGCTCCCGCAGAGAAGAATGCTTTTCGTGATCCGGCAGGACCATTTCCCCACATTCGGCAGTCCTGCCAGGAAGCCCTGCCTATATCACCGTCGAGCTCACTCCCGCGGTTCCGGCGCGGAGACTCAGCGCAGTAGTTCGGGGGGCTCCGCTCCGGTCAGGACGCGGCAAGTGCTACCGAGGCCGGCACGGTCCTTCCCGGCGGTCGGATCGGTTTGCTTCTGAGGCGGACGTTTCGACACCGGAGGCTGCTCGGCCGCTGCCTCACCAACAGGGCAGTCTGCCTCGCGGCCCGTTCGGCTTCGGATGAGGACGGCGACAACCGCATCGCGTCCCGGGCGTCGAGGATCGGCCGACGTTAGTTGGGCGGGACGTAGGCCTCCAGCGCCGTCTTGGCCGCCGCAATTATTGCGGCCTGCTGGCCGTGGTCGAAGATCTCATGCGATTCGATTTTGGTGATGGCTCCGGTGCTCGCTACGGCCGCAGCCAGCGCGCTTGCGCTCACACTGTCCGGAAGGTCACTGACGACGAACCCATCGTGATCCCCCTGCATCCAGTAGAACGCCTCTACGGTTCCATCCAATGCCTCGATCAATGCTGTTGCAGCAGCAGACCGATCGCTGGGATGGTGGATCATGGCCTTTACGGCATCTGCCGAGTACGAGAAGAACGTGATGTACTTCGCCACTGGTGCGTCCCCTTTTCTAGTCAGCGCAACATCGATTCTATGCGGTCTCCACGGGATGTGCCGGGCGACCGGTGGGAGATGTCGGCGGGGGTCTTCTTGGAGCTGCCGGGGCGGTCGTGCCGATCGTTCGGTCGGCGCGAGCCGTCTTGATCAATCCACCTGTGATCGGGAGTGTCACGGCGGGTTTCACCCGATTTGCCTCACCTCGGCAACCACCCCGGCCGACCCGATCGGCGCCACCTCGTGTCCGAACGGGGTCAGGGCGGCACCTGCCAGCTTCAGATGTGCGACGGAGAAGGGGATTCCAATGATCGTTATGGCGTTGATGAGCGCGGCGAGAAGGTGGCCGAGTGCCAGCCAGACTCCTGCGATCAGCATCCAGACCAGATTGGCGAGCCCGGACCCGACCCCGGCGCCCGGTTTGCGGACCAGCACCCGTCCGAACGGCCACAACGCGTATCCGGCCAAACGGAATGACGCCACTCCGAACGGGATGGTGAAGATCAATGCGAAAGAAATGAGACCGGCCAGTGCGTAGCCGATGGCAAGCTCCACACCGCCGAGTAGCAGCCACAGTATGTTGCCGATGAGTTTCACTTGTGCTCCTCCGGAATCTCGATCCCAGGCTACCGGGGAGCTGTGGTCGATCGCCCGGCCGACTCTCGATTCAGTACCTCCGCCGCGTCCATCGTGGTCCCGGGCTTTGGCGACCGCTCCCCAACCTCGACGTGAGGTGTCCGGGGCCTGTACGGTGAGGACGCAGCGCGGTGCCCGGAAGGCTGAACATGCGCGAGAAGAGCTCGCAGATGATGTTGCTTGCAGTTGCCTTGGCCGTCTCGGCATGCGCCGGCTCACCCGGTGAGTCGTCTGTTCGAGTCGTGGTTGCCGGCGACCAGGAGGCCGGCCACTCTCTCGCGCCGGGAGACCCCCTGGCAGGTGGGATCGTCCGGTTGTTCGATGGCGACGTTCTGGTGCTGGAGGTGAGGCTCGACGACGACGGTCGAGCCTCTGTCGATCCAGCGGCCGGGAGCTACGACGTGCAGGCATTCCTCGAGAGCGACGATTCGGGCTGTTTCTGGGGAGACACGATCTACGACGTCGGTTTCCCGCGCAGAACGCTCTTGATTGAAGCCTTTCAGATCTGTTCAGGTTGACACGGACGGCTCCTCGTGGCGAGCACCTGTAGAACCGTCCAACCGGGTCACGAGAGCTCTTGGAGAGGGTGCGTCGATTCTGTTTGCGGCCGCCGCGCAGGACGGGACCACAAACCCCGGACCGGCAGATCCCGGCGATTCCGCGGCCGGTGTAGGTTTAGCCGTACCAGGCTCAGGAGGAGGAGTTGTTACGCAAGGGCACCAGGGTCAAGGAACTCACCAAGAAGACCGGGCAGAAGCCGAGAACCGGCAAGGTGGTCGGATTCCATCACGACTCGGTAGAGGTGCAATGGGACGATGGGCATCGATCTTCTCTCTCGGGCGCACTGCTCGTCCCTCGTGAGAAGTCGAAAACGGGCTGAACCCGTCGCCGCGTGTCGGGCCGGGGTTGCACTGGACGGGCGCGGTTGGGAAACCAGAGCGTAGGCTCGACAGAACCAGCTGGAGGAGGGTTGATGAAGAGCGTGGCTTTGATGATCGGGTTCGTCCTCCTAACCGGCTGCCAGGCTTCGGCGAACCAACCCGGCAATCCCGGGTCCGCCCCTGTCGACGCCAACGGCCCGACGACCACGTCCCCCGCTGCGCCGACGACCACGTCGACCGCTGCACCGACGACATCATCGGCCTCAGTGTCTCTGGACGGACCACTTGCCGACCTCCGGGATCTGGCTTTCGCCTATTGGGAAGCTTTCAACGCCTACGACACCGAGAGCGTGCTCGCCTACCTGGAGACCGGCTACCGGCTCGAACGGGAAGGTGAGATCCGGGACGACATCGGCCGGCTGAGCACATTCGGAGTGAAGCTCGGGATCAGTGAGCTGAGCCCACCAGAAATGCTGGCATCCGACCGTGCCGAGATGTACCTCGAGATGAGCGAACCGCTCGGCAAGAGGACGATACGAATGGGGTTCCTTCTCGCGGAGGGCGCCTGGGTGATCGACTTCGCCGAGGAATCAGGGTGACTTGCCGCGCCATGAGGTCTTGTCGGATGGGGCTTGGCGATCGCCCTTTCTGATTGAAACCCCCTTTGCGGGGGTGCCGGCCCCCTGGACGTTGGTCCCGAACGAGCCACCCCCCGAACCGGTGTCACGGGCGGGGATGCGGGATCCGGGTACCCGGCTACCGCATAGGTAGTGCCCGGACCCGCCGGTCCGGGCATCAACCCCCTGGCTTCGTCGCCGCGGAACGGCCGGCTTATGGGGCCGGTCCCGGAAAAGAGTCACACGGCAGAATCTCTGCGAAACGCCACTACCTAGCCTCTCCCGCATGGTTACTCTGCGGCGAGACGAGGAGGACTGCAGATGATTCTCTCCATGGCCCATGCGGAGATCCCGAAGGCCGATCATGACAATCTCGTCGGGGAATGGTCCGATCTCGTGGTCGGAGACCGCCCCGCCGGTCTGGTGGCGGCCTACCTGTTGACGGACGGCGACTACCTGCGTGTTGCGGCAGTCTGGAAAACCATTGAAGACCACGACAGGGCTCTCAACGAGGAGAAGACCCATCCGGCATTCCAGGTTTTCGAAGCCGCCGGAGCAGATCCGCATCATGTCGTTATGAGGGTGATGGGATCAATCGGCGCCTGAGCACTCACGGTTCAGGCCCGGTCTATTCGAAGTGACGGACGTCTTCCCAGATTTCCGCCAACTGCCGCTCGGGAGCCAGGCAGAGAAACAGCGGTAACCCGGCTTCTTCGTTCTCGACTCCGTACGGATTCGAAATCTTGCCTACCTCGGCCGTGTCCGGGCAGATGCGCCGCAGCACGTCCCCGACCCAGCCGACCCCGATCACCGGGCCGTGCCGGTCGGGAGGGCCCCACAGCCAGTAGTTGTTGTGGCCGCTCACCGCCGGCGGAAGCCCCGCGTCCGGCCCCAGGACGTCGACGGCACCGGCTTCACCATACGACCCGGTGAAGATCGCAACCTCGCCGCGCTGTTCGGCCGGGATCGACCGGTGGACGGCTGCTACCTGGTCGACCAGCTCGGGCCAGCCGATCGTTTCCCCCAGTTCTCCCGTCGCGTCGAGTGCCGACATAGAGGAGGGCGGGAGCAGCGGCAAGGCAATGAACAAACCGATGATGATGCCGGCTGCACCGGCGCCCGCCATCACCCGCTTGCCCGTCCCCTGCAACTGCTCGAACCACAGAGCACCGGCGGCCAGCAGAGCCGGGAACAGGGGAGCGACGTAGTACGACTTGCCGCCGGTGAGGAGAAAGAACACGAAGAGCAGTCCGAATGTCGATGCAAGCGGCTGCCACCGGCGCAGGTCTGGTGAACGGGCCAGGCGCCACAGTCCGACGGCCGCCGGCACCGCCAGCGTTATCGACAGAATGCCGACCTGCTCGAGCACGAACGCCACCGGGCCGTCGCTGCGGTTTGCGAGTGCACGAGCCATCTCCAACTGCGGCCAGTCGTTGGCTGCCTGCCAGATCAGATTGGGCAACGCCAGCAGTGCCGCCGCACCGGCACCCATCCACGGCCACCGGCCGGCCAGCAGCCTGCGCTGTTTCGAAGCCACGACGGCGATCAGGACGGCCACTGCGAGCAATCCGATCAGATGCTTGTTCTGCAGGCCGATACCCACGACCAGCCCGAGAACCAGCCACTCGCGTTGATCTCCGCCGTCCAACAATCGGATGAGCATCCAGACGGCGAGCGTCCAGAGGAAGTAGTCGAACGTGGCAGTGCTCAGCAAGTGCCCGACCGCCAATGCCACCCCGGCACCGCCGGCGGTCACTCCGGCGAAGATCTGAGCAACCGGTCCGCCACCGAACCGCCGGGCCATCGATCCGGCCAGGAGCACCACACCGCCGATGGCCAGGGCCGACAGGAAACGGAGGGCGAATGGGGACGTCCCGCCGACGGTCTCGGCCAGTCGGGCGATCGCCGGAGTGAGCGGCGGCTGATCGACGAATCCCCAGTCGAGCCTTCGCCCGGCGACGATGAAGTACAGCTCGTCGCGGTGGAACCCGTAGCGACCGGCCATGGACAGCAACAAGACGATCACACCGCCGGATGTCCACCACAGCGGACGCGGCAGCCGGCTGGAGGGCGCATCGGACGGCGGTCGGTATTCCATCAGCTCTGATCCCTTCGACAGGGCCGCCGCGAACAGGAACATCGAATGCCACCGCGGCCGGTTCGACAGTAGCGCGGCCGCCGGACGGTCGCCGTCGTTCCGGGCTCGCAGTTGCCCGGGGCCCAGGTTTCAAACCCCCGGCCTACCGACCACCGACCGGAAGAGGGGGAGCTATTCGACCTACCTCGTTGCTCCTCGGGCGGAATTTCTCAGAATGAACTCGAGCACGCGTTGCCAGGCATCGGCCGACTCGGCGGCGAACTCTTCCTGGCTCCGGTCGAAGAACGAATGTGGTGCTGCCGGATAGGTGATCACTTCATGCTCGACGCCCGCCGCAGCCAGAGCTTCCTGGAAGGCGGCGATCGACTCTGCCGGAATCCCCGGATCATCGCCACCCATCAGCCCGAGCACCGGGCAGCTCATTTCGGGGACGCGGTCGATCACCGTCCCTGCACCGGCGGGGAACTCCCGGTTCGGGACCCCGTAGAAGCCGATCGCGCCGGACAAACCGTGGCCGTTGGCCGCCTGATGCCAGGAGTTGCCGCCTCCGAAACAAAACCCGACCGTGAATAGTTTCCGGTCGGGATTCCCGGCCCGAAGGTGAGCCACAGCCGCCGCAACATCTCTTCTCACCCCATCGGCCGTAGTGCGGGGAATGTGCTCCATGTAATCGAAAGCCTCGTCGCGTACCCCGACTCCGGCGGTCCGGCCGAAATAGTCGATGGCGATCGAGTCGTAGCCGACCTCGGCGAACCGTTCGGCCAGTTCCTGATAGAAGCCGAAGAGTCCTCGAACATCGGGCAGCACGATCACTGCTGCATCGCCGGGTTCGTCGGCATATGCCTCGAATGCGGCAAACCGGTTCCCGTCCGAGGACTCCAGGACCAGGTCCCGATGGTTGACGGATGCGCCCGACACAGGGCGAATTGGAGGCGTGGCGTTGGCATCGACACACATGAGGCAGGGCTCCCCTTCGTCTGATTGCGCAACGATACCCGCCCGCACGTTCCGGCTGCCCGATAATGGGGATACATCCCGGAGGAGACGGACACGAAGAAGTATCTCGCCTACACGGCGCGCCTGGCGGCCGGGACTCCGGCCAGCCGGAACCGGACGGTCGATTTCTGGCGCGCTCTGGCGATTCTGGTTGTCATGTTCGGTCACTGGCTGGCCGCCTCGATCTGGTTGCGACCGGACGGTGAGATTGCCCTCCTCAACTCTCTCGAGTGGATTCCCTACTCCGGCTGGGTCACCTGGGTGGTTCAGGTCATGCCGATCTTCTTCCTGGCCGGCGGCTACGCCAACGCCCGGGGCCTTCGCAAGGTAATCGCCGGCGAGGAGCTCGGCCGTGACTGGATCACGGCACGCGCCCGGCGCATGTTCACACCGGTCATACCCCTGCTGATTGTGTGGGTGGCGTTGATAACGGCCATGCGAACCTTCGCCCCACCGGAGGTCGTGTACGCCGGGGCGATGTCGGCCACGGTGCCGCTCTGGTTCCTGGCCGTCTACATCACCCTCACCGCCATGGCTCCGCTCACCCATGCCTGGTGGCGCCGGTTCGGGCCGGTCACAATTCTGGTTCCGGCGGTCGCCGCGATCGGGGTCGACGTGGCCCGGTTCAGATTCGAGGTGCCGGGTGTCGCCTGGGTCAACTTCCTGTTCGTGTGGGCGACCGTTCATCAGATCGGCTACTGGTGGGCGGCCAAGGATGAGGCCGGGGGAGTACCGGCTCGCACCGGTTGGACGATGGCAGGGGCGGTGCTCGCCGCCCTGATCGCCGTCACCTGGGCCGGTTGGTATCCGGTGGCGATGGTCGGTGTGCCCGGAGCCGGGGTCACCAACATGACGCCACCCACGTTCGCCATCGCCATGCTGGGCATGATTCAGCTGGGGATCATCCTCGGCGCTCAGCCGGCCGTGCGCCGCCTCACCGCCCGGGCCAGGGCCTGGCACGCCGTTGTGGCCGTCTCAGGCGTGATAATGACGCTCTATCTGTGGCACCTTTCGGCGATGTCTCTGGTAGCAGCCGCCGGGTTGTTCACCTTCGACGGGGCGATTTTCAAGATCGAACCGGGAACCGGGCTCTGGTGGATCACGCGCCCGGTCTGGCTGATGATCCTGGCCGCAGTTGCACTGGTCCTGGTGGCGGTGTTCGCCCGGTTCGAGTGGCGGATCAGCGACGCACCGTTCCCCCACACGCGACGGGTGGTGACCATCGGCGTTTTGCTGCTGGCCGGTTCGGCGGCGGCGGTGGCCCAGATCGGGATCGCCACGTCTGAAGCCGTCGTGCGGTGGAGCATCCCCGGAGCGGCTATTGCCGGCGCGCTGATGCTGGGAGCGCTGCCGGCCGCCAGGAAGGGTGGCCGGAGATGACCGCGTCGGGTCCCGCCGGGCGCCAGGGGCCGGTCCGTCGCCCGCCGCCCCCGTTCCGCCGGGTGACGGTGAGACGGACGGAATCTCTGTCGCCGCGGATGGTCCGGGTCACCTTGGGCGGGTCGGAACTCGACGGCCTGGTCGTAGACGAGCCGGGAGCGAGCGTTCGCCTGTTGCTACCTTCGCCGGGAAAGGGAGAGCTGATCATTCCGGAATGGAACGGCAACGAGTTCCTCCTTCCCGACGGTATTCGGCCGGTGATCAGAACCTTCACGCCGCGGCGCGTTGATCCCGTGAACCTCGAACTGGACCTCGACATCGTATTGCACGAAGGTGGAATCGCGTCGGGGTGGGCAGAATCGGCGACGGCGGGTGCCCCCGCCGCGATATCCGGTCCCGGCCGTGGCTACGTCCCCGATGAAGAGGCAGAGTCTTTCCTACTCGGCGGCGACGAGAGCGCCATCCCGGCGATCAGTCAGCTGCTCGAGGCCATCCCGCAACGGACACCGGTCGTAGTGCACATCGAGATCGTCGATCCGGATGCCCGGCTGGCGCTGCCCGACCATCCGAAGGTATCGGTGTCCTGGCACCCGGCGGTCACCGGTGGGCGCCCGGGAGATGCTCTCGTCGCGGCAATCGAAGGCACCGGGATCGCTCCGGGAACCCGCATCTGGGTAGCGGGTGAAGCAGCGGCCGTCCACCGCATTCGTCGCAACCTATTCGAGCAGCGCGGGATCCCCCGCTCGCAGGCAACGGTCCGGGGCTACTGGAAACACACCGGCGACGACGCCGGCCTTGCTCCGCCTGCTCCGTGATGTTCCTATCGGCAGGAATTGTCCATAGTCGAGAATCCGCGCCAGACTCCCATCCATGAAGTTCGACGTCGACGCCCTAGCTGATCAGCTCCTCGCTGGCCCAGACGGTGACGAGCACCGTCTCGGGGACCTCTGGGCCGAGCATCCCGAGGTGATCCTGTTTCTCCGCCACTTCGGCTGACTGACTTGTCGGGAGCGGGCCGGTCAGGTCCGTGAGAGATACGACGAGATTCTCGACACCGGTGCGGGTGTCACCGCCATCGGCACCGGCGGTCGGCGCTACGCCCAGGCTTTCATCGAAGACGAACAGGTTCCGTTCCGTGTCCTGCTCGACGAAGAGGGAACCGCGGCCGAAATAGCGGGCACGAAGAAGCTGGGAGTCGGAACGATCGTCTCCCCGTCGGCCTGGGCATCGGCGGCGAGGAGCTTCGCCAAGGGACATCGTCAGGGGCGCACGGGCCGCCGGCCGTTTCAACTCGGCGCAACGCTCGTCATCGGCCCCGGGAATCAGCTCCTCTACGCCGACTACGAAGACCACGCCGGCGACCATGCCGACATCGACGAGGTGCTGTCGGCCATCCTCGCGTCAAACGAGGGATAACTCCTTCCCCGATCCGGCCGGGCGATCTGAGCGGATCGACGACGATTTCTGCTCTGGCGGACCCGGACCTCCCTCCGTCGGGCCGGACAAAGCGGGTTTCTCGTCCTGATTTGCTGCACGGTTCCGTCGATCCGCCCTCGGTCAACCAGGATGATCTCTTGAGGCGATCACGCGCCCAGGGCGCGACTCAGAATGCCGAGCCGCGCCGGGATCGGCCGGTAGTAGACCCACCTGCCACGTTTCTCACTCTCGACGAGTCCTGCCGAGCGCAGGACTTTCAAATGGTGACTCACAGTGGGTTGGGAAACCCCGAGAGGGTCGACCAGATCACACGCAGCGCAGGCTTCGCCGGTCGCCGCGATCAGGCTGAGCAGCCTGAGCCTGGTCGGGTCGGCGAGTACACCGAACCATTCGGCAAGCATCCCCGCTTCCTCCGGTGCCAGAGGCTCGTCGAGTAGAGGGGCGCAGCATTCGATGACGGTTTGCATGTCGGGGTCCTTTCGAGTTTGCGCCTAATCAGAGCAGGAGCTGACCGAGCCATCCCATTGCGAGTGCTCCCGCGAACAGTAGTGCCACCACCAGACCGACTACCCGCTTGCGGGCGATGATGAACAATCCGCTGATCGCCCCCAGGCTGGTGCCGGCTCCGGTGACGAGGAAGGCAAGAGCCGGGCCGGCCCCCATGCCACCGTCCATCAGAGCAGTCAGCAAGGGCAGCGACGCTTCGGTGCTGAGGTAGGCCGGGATGCCGATCAACGCGGCCAGCGGCACGGCCAGCAGCGAGTCTCCGCCGAGGTATTCGGTGATCCACTCGGTGGGGATCGCTTCGATGACGAGATATCCGGCGGCCGTGAACCCGAGGAAGAAGATGAGGAGTTTGCGGCCGACCGTGCGCAACTCGAGGAGCAGTTCATCGAGTTTCCAGCGCCGGCGCAGCGAGGGGAACTCCATTGTGGAGGCTGCCCCCGGTCCGATGCTCGCAGCGACCGGTTCCGTGATCGCGCAAGAGCTGGACGTGCAGGCTTCTCCGTCTGCTGCCCGGACGCGGGCCTGGCCCTTCAGCCAACCGGCTTTGTCGAGGACTGCTGCGACGCCGCCGGAGGCGAAGCCGAGCACGATGGTTCCTGTGAAGAACAGAATCGCGAAGGGCCATCCGAGGAGGCCTGCAGAGAAAAACAGTTCCGAAGGGCTGGTCAGAGGGGAGGCGACCATGAATGCCACCAGCGGCGCCCACGGTGCCGAACTGGCCAGCATCCCCAACAACACGGCGGTTGTGCCGCAGGAGCAGAACGGGGTCAGGGTCGCCACCAGCACTGCTCCACCGACCGCGATGGCGGTGCGTCGGCTCAGCATCCGGGAGGCGCGATCGGTACCGACGTACACGGAGATCATCGCCGCAGCGATCACGGAGATCGCCAGAAACGGCCACACGCGACCGAGCGTGGTCAAGACATCGCCCAGCACACGTCCTAAGAGTTCGGGCAACCAGTTCATCATGACGTCCTTTATATATTGATGGCTATCGATGCGATCATCCCACATATATAGATAGATGTCAATATGTTGTTCTGCGGACCGAACCCCCTCAGTGATGCCCCAATGAGAGCCCGAGGACGGGTCGGCGTACCAGCGGTGAAGGGATGACGCCGTCCCGTCGGTGGCGTACGATCTAGGGCATGCTTACCACCACCATCGCAGGAAGCCTTCCAAAACCCTCCTGGCTCGCCCCACCCCGGGAACTGTGGGCGCCGTGGCGCCTCGAAGGTCACGAGCTAACCGAGGGACAGCACGACGCCGTGAGCATCGTCGTCCGCGATCAAGAACAGGCAGGGATCGACATCGTCAGCGATGGAGAGCAGACCCGTCGCCACTTCGTCACGACCTTCATCGAGGGCCTGGATGGAGTGGATTTCGAGCATCGGGCCACCGTGAAGATCCGCCAACGGTACGACGCGTCCGTTCCGAGAGTGGTGGCCCCGGTCGCCAGGACCGCACCGGTCTACGTGGAGGATGCCCGGTTTCTTCGAACGCAGACCGAACGGCCGATCAAGTTCACGCTTCCCGGCCCGATGACCATGGTCGATACCCTGGCCGACGAGTACTACCGGGACCGTGAGCAGCTGGCCATGGCGTTTGCAGAGATCCTCAATGCTGAGGCCCTCGAGCTGGAAGCGGCCGGCGTCGACGTGGTCCAGTTCGACGAACCCGCCTTCAACGTATACATGGATGATGTGCAGGCATGGGGAGTGGCGGCACTCGAGCGCGCCGCCGCCGGGATAGAGGCGAAAACGGCGGTGCACATCTGTTACGGATACGGGATAAAGGCCAACATCGACTGGAAGGGCTCCCTGGGCGAGGAGTGGCGCCAGTATGAGGACATATTCCCGGTGCTCGCCGCTTCGGCCATCGACCAGGTCTCTCTGGAGGTTGCCAACTCGCACGTCCCCGTCGAACTCCTCGGACTGCTCGAAGGCAAGGACCTGCTCGTCGGTGTTATCGATGTTGCGACGGATGTGATCGAGACGCCGGACCAGGTGGCGGCAGTCATCCGCACCGCCTTGCAGTACGCGCCGCCGGACCGGATCTTCCCGTGCACCAACTGTGGGATGGTCCCGCTGAGCCGTGAGGTTTCCCGCGGCAAGCTCCGGGCACTCGGCGCCGGCGCCGGGATCGTGCGCCGAGAACTCAACGGCTGAAGACCACTGTGTCTGCCGATGGGGGTAGACGATTGCCGGAGGGCGTCTACAGCAGTCCGTTCCTGGTTGCCCAGACGATTGCCTCGGTCCGACTCGTGACGCCGATCCGCTGGTACATCCGCGCGAGTATTCGAAACATCTCGCGCTCCGAGTAGCCGGCCCGGCTTGCGATCTCGGGAACGGTGACCCCCTCCGTCAGGGCGCGCAGCCATCCCAGTTCGGCTTCGTCAACCCATGCCCCCGGATCGGTCGGTGGTGGAACCCGGGCCGCCATGGCCCTGGCTATCTCCGCGGGAAGCACCGCCAGCCCCTCCATGGCCCCCTCCAGGGCGTTGACGAGGTGCTCCGTTGGATCCTCCTCTCCCACCGCCGTTATCGCGCCGAGACGGATCACCTCGGCGATTGCTCCAACGTCGGGATCCGGCGAAATGCCGACGACGGGGATGTGGGGGTGCTCATCGCAGAACGTCCGCACTGCATCCTTCATAGCGTCGTCCCGAACGACCACGACGATACCGGCACCACCGACTCCGGGCGTCCACGCCTCCAGGTCATCGATCGGGACCGGCTTGAAGCCGGCGTCCTCCAGAACGGAGATGAGCCCTCGCTGAACCGTCGGGGTTCTCGCTACTACTCCGATTCGCTTCTGCATGGAGGCAGCGTACCTGCGCAGCAGGGCCCTGCCGGGCGAAAGGCGGGACCCTGCCAAATGTGGGCAGGCCACCCCGATCGTCTGTCGTGGACCGGCGGACTCCGCGCAGGGGATGATCCCGTCAGCGCCTCGACGAGTCGGGGCTGGTGACCGGGAGGTCACGCGGGTTCGATAGTCGTAACCCCGCATGCTCGAATAGAGGAGGAGCAACATGTCCGATCAAGGTCTTGGATCCCGGGTGCAGAACGGTATCACCGGGTTGCTGAATGGAACGGGAAGCATCGTCAAGGGTGCCGCGGATGTGGCGCGGGATGCAATCGTGACCACCGTCAAGGGTGTTGGAGACATCGGTGGAAGTCTCTCCGGGACCGTCGGCCAGGTACTCGGCGGCGCACTCGATGCCGTCGGCGAAGTAGGCACCGGGCTGGTTCGTACGGTGAAGGGTGTCGTCGTCGGCGTCGTTCAGGGTGTCGGTGAAGTGGCAACGGTCACAGTCGGTGTGGTCTCCGACACTGTGCGGGCTGCCATCAAGGGAACAGGCGCCATAGGCTCGGATGTCGCCAGAACAGCCTCGGCAATCGCCGAAGGCGTGATCACCGCCACCAAAGACACCGGTGTAGGGCTCGCGGAGGGTGCGGTCGCCCTCGGCCGTTCGGCCATCGGAGGCGTCAAGGAGATAGGCGGAGACGTCATTGCCACCGCCAAGGGAACGGTGTCCGGCGCAGTGACCGGCGCAGCCGAGGTCGGAGGCGACGTACTCGATGCAGTCCGCAGCACGGCCAGAGGCCTGGTCCAGGGTGCGGGCGAAGTTGGGGCCGACGTTGTCGACGTCACGACCGGCGCAATCACCGGCGCCATCGAAGGGGCCAAGTCCATCGGCATCAGTGCTGAGGAAGCCGCTCAGGCAGCCGCCGCAGGTGCCCTCGAAGCTGCTGAGGAAATCGGCGAAAAGGCGGTTCACGCAGTCACCGATGTTGCAGCCGGCGGTGTCGGCGGCGTGAAGAACATTCTCAAGGGCGGTTCGGAAGCGTAGGTAGTCCGGCCACCCGGAACGCCGATCGGGATGGATCCTCCTACAGTGGGGGATCCATCCGCGATTGCACAAAACCGCCGCTGGCGGCAATGACCCACTTAGGAGCCAGATGAAACTCGCCATCCTCTCCCGGGCGCCGGGCGCCTACAGCACGCAGCGCCTCGTGGCCGCTGCCGAGGACCGGGGACATGAGGTCAGGGTGTTGAACACACTGCGGTTTGCCATCGACCTCGCAGGCGACGAACCCGACCTCCAGTACCGCGGCAAACCAATCAGCGACTACGACGCGGTGCTCCCCCGGATAGGTGCCTCGATCACTTTCTTCGGACTGGCGGTAGTGAGGCAGTTCGAGCAGATGGACGTCTATACGCCGAACACTGCGCACGGCATCGCCAATTCACGTGACAAGCTCCGGTCCATTCAGATTCTCTCCCGTCACGACATCGGCATCCCGGCCACGACGTTCGTCCGGGACCGCGCCGATGTGCTGGCGGCGATCGATCGTGTCGGCGGTGCCCCGGTGGTGATCAAGCTCCTCGAAGGCACGCAGGGGATCGGGGTGATCCTCGCCCCGGACAAGAGGGTCGCCGAGGCAGTCATCGAGACGCTGCAGAGCGCCAAGCAGAACGTACTCATCCAGCGGTTCGTCTCAGAGAGCAAGGGCCGGGACATCCGGGCTCTCGTGGTGGGCGACCGCGTTGTCGGCGCAATGCGACGCACCGCCATCGGTGATGAGTTTCGTTCCAACGTTCACCGCGGTGGAACGGCTCGGGCCATCGAGATCGATCCAGAGTACGAGCGGGTCGCGGTTCAGGCCGCCCAGATCATGGGACTGCGGGTGGCCGGAGTGGACATGCTGGAGAGCAAAGACGGACCGCTGGTGATGGAGGTCAACTCGTCCCCCGGCCTCGAAGGGATCGAGGGCTCGACCGGGCTTGATATCGCAGGTGCCATCGTCGACTACATATCCACCCAGGTGAACTTCCCCGAACTCGACATTCGCCAGAGGCTCACCGTTTCCACCGGGTACGGGGTGTCCGAGATACACGTGAGAGAGGGCGCCGACATCCTCGGCAAGGCCATCAACGACTCGGGTCTGCGTGAGAGAGACATTGTGATCCTCACACTGACGAAGGGAACGAGGGTGATTCCGAATCCGCGAGGCGAGCGCGTGCTGGAAGCAGACGACCGATTGCTTTGCTTCGGGAAGCTCGAGTCGATGAAGGAACTGGTCCCCGCCCGGCGCCGCCGCCGCTCCCAGCCGAAGGTGCAGCCGTTGCCGGACGATCCGCTGCACGAGCACGAAGCAGTCTGATGCCTCCGAAACGAGCACCCTTCAAGATCGCCGGTCACCAGGTGAGCGGCGGTCGTCGGAAGAAGATCGAGATTCCGATCGCCAAGCTGATGTCGGGTACTTCGGTCTCGCTGCCGATAATCGTCTGGCACGGGAAGACCAAGGGGCCGACTGCCTGGATCAGTGCCGCCGTCCACGGAGACGAGATCGAAGGTGTCGAGATCATCCGCAGGGTCGCCAATCGGATAAGCGCCCAGCGGATGCGGGGAACCGTCATCGCGATCCCGGTAGTCAACGTGCACGGTTTCAACACCGGAGATCGCTACTTGCCGGATCGTCGAGACCTCAACCGCTCCTTCCCCGGTTCCAGACGCGGGTCGCTCGCCTCCCGCCTCGCTCACCTCGTGATGGATCAGGTCGTGAGTCGGTGCGACTACGGGATCGATCTTCACACCGGATCGGATCACCGCACGAATCTCCCGCAGATCCGTGCGGACCTCGACGACTCCGTGACCCTCCGGCTTGCCCAGGCCTTCGGTGCACCGATCGCGCTGCACTCGATGACGAGGGATGGTTCGCTGCGCCAGGCCGCCACCGAGAGAGGCGCCAAGGTACTCCTCTACGAAGGTGGGGAGGCGTGGCGATTCGACGACAACTCGATCAAGGCAGGCGCCGCCGGGGTCCTGCGGGTACTGGCCGCCACCGGATTCATCGATCCCGTCGCTCCCGATGTCGAGCCTTCGCTCGTGGCGAGATCGTCGAAGTGGATCCGTTGCGGGCGGAGCGGCATCATTCAGCGCGATGTCGAGCTCGGGGAGCGGGTAACAGCGGGCGAGGTTGTCGCCCGCATTCATGACACCTTCGGAAAGAAGCTGGGGGAAGTCAAGTCGGGAACCACCGGATTGGTGATCGGTCACACGCAGCACCCGCTCGTCAATCGCGGAGACGCGATCGTGCATGTGGCGGAGGTCGAACCGGCGTGAACCAGGCCCGTCGATCCGTGTGAAACCGCCTCTCGCGGGTTCACGCCGCCGGCCCGCGACGCATTCGCAACGCCATCTTCCGTCGCGACACCGCTGCCCCGGCAATGTTCGGCCTGCCCGAACCACCGTCCTCCCCGGCATCCGGAATCAGGGTGGCCTCATGCGCCCCACGGCGATGGGCGGGACTCCTTGCGGCGACTGCACCCGGATTGAGGTTGCCCGGGCCGTTCGGACATTCGAATGTAACGGTTTCGTTACCCGCCCGTGACCTCCACGAGACCCCGTGGAGAGATGATGGGGTTGCATCTCATAGGCGATGGAAAGAGACCTGCCATGAAGAAAACCCGGTCTGCTCTCGTAATGACGGTCGCCCTCGTGGTTGCCGGGTGTTCATCGGCGCCGGATGCGGACACAGGGGCGTCCGGGACCGTGTTGCCGGCCTCGACGACTTCCACTGCGCTCACGACCACCGTCGTCGAGTCATCGGTGACTACGACTACCCGGGCATCCGATCCCGCCGACGGCGTGGCCGTGACGACGTCGCCACCGCCCGGACAAGTAGCCACGGTCGAAGTGCTGGTCTACCTGCTCGGAGGACCCGACGCCGACCCGGACGGCTTCGACTGCGCGGCCGTCTCTCCCGTCGTGCGCAACGTCCGCCCGCCGGCGTTGCTGAGGGGGGCCTTCGAAGCCCTCCTTGCCGGACCGACCGACGAGGAGCGGGAGGCGGGCTACGACAGCTGGTTCTCCTCCGACACGGGCTGGTCGCTCGGGTCGGTGACGATCGTGGACGGTGTTGCCCGGATCGACTTCAGCGAGGATTCCCCACTCATCAACAACGCCTCGACCTCCTGCGGGAGCGCAGGCTTCCTGGCCCAGCTGGACTCGACGGCACTGCAGTTCCCGACCGTCGATGAGGTCGTCTACTCGTTCGGCGGCGACCCCGCTCCCTTCTACGAGTGGCTGCAAAGGGATCCGCCGGAGGCCTGAAGCCCGGATGACGTCCCGGAACGGTCATCCGCGCCGGGCCGGGAGAAGGTCCTAGCCGGAGTCGGGCAGCTGCTCTTTTCCTCGCTGCTCAGCAGCGCGGGCGATCTTTCGTGCCATCTGCCTGAAGATCGTCGAGTGAAACGGCAACATCGAATACCAGTACAGCCGGCCGGTGACACCACGCGGAGCGAATCGGGCGGACTGGATCAGACTCGAGCCTTCCGGTGTCTCTTCGATCGACCATCCGAGCCAGGCGGTGCCGGGCACTTTCATTTCGGCTTGCAGCAGGAGCCTGCCTCGCTCGGCGTCGACTTCCGCTACCCGAAAGAAGTCGACCGTCTCCGCCGGTCGAAGCTCCTCCGGATCGCGGCGACCCCGCCGCAAGCCGACGCCTCCGATCAGCTGGTCGAACCAACCACGAATCGTCCAAGCCCAGTTCATCGTGTAATAGCCCACATCTCCACCGATACGGCTGACCGCCCAGAACAGATCGGCTTTGGAAGCCGTCGACGCAACGACTCGCCGATCGATTTCCATCCTTGCTCCGGACCAGGCCGGATCGTTCGGCATCGGCGCGGCCGGAGTGGTCACAGCATCCGACCAGCGAGTCTCGACCTCGGCATGCGAGACTCTCTCCAATGCCCGCCGGACTGCTTCTCGATAGGGGAGAAGCGTGGACGGCTCGAATCCGGGCGGCGAGTCATGCGTAACCACCACGTTGTTCAGCAGGCTATCGATGAGCGAGCTGCTGATCCCGGAGGGAAGCGGAGTCGCGAGAGCAACGAACAGTGAGGAGAGGCGGGCACTGAAGATGGGGAGCGGAATCACAACGCGCTTCCTCAGACCCGCAACTACTGCGTATCCCTGCATCAGTTCCTCGTAGGTGAGGATGTCCGGTCCGCCCACGTCGTAGACACGGTCGACCGGCTCCGGCTCGTCGATCACCGAGACCAGTATTTCGAGAACGTTGCGGACTGCGATCGGCTGACAGCGCGACCGCATCCAGCGAGGTCGCATGATCACAGGAAGGATCTCCGTGAGATGCCGGATCATTTCGAACGAGACCGATCCGGAGCCGATGATCACCGCTGCACGAATCTCGGTTACCGGCGTACCCCCGGAAGCGAGTATCTGCCCTACTTCCTGGCGGCTGGCGAGATGGGCCGACAGTATGTCCGCGTCGGAGCCGAGGCCCCCCAGATAGACGATCCTTTTCAGGCCGGCCGTTTCCGCCGCCTCAGCGAAGTTCCGGGCCGCCTGCCGGTCCAGCTCGGCGAACCGGCCGGCCGAAATGCCCATGGCGTGAATGAGGTAGAAGGCCGCATCACATCCTGCAAGAGCAGATTCGAGGGTGTGGGGAGCAAGCGCATCCGCCGCCACGACCTCGACCCGATCCCGCCAGGGGTCGAGGGTCAGCTGGTCCGGGTCGCGGGTCATGCAGCGGACCTCGAACCCTCCGTCGAGGAGCCGGGGGACCAACCGACCGCCGATGTAGCCGGTCGCACCGGTGACCAGAACCTTCATGAAAGGAAACTACCGGGAGCACAGACTCCCGGCACCCTGTCCGCCGGGATTCCTCTCCGATGGCCGTCGGCTAAAGACCCAGGGACCGCCCGATCAGCTCCTTCATGATCTCGGTCGTGCCGCCGTAGATCGTCTGAACACGGCTGTCGGCGAACATCCTGCTGATCGGATACTCCGTCATGTAGCCGTAGCCGCCGTGGAGTTGCAGGCACCGGTCCATCACCTTCACCTGCAGTTCGGTTGTCCACCATTTGGCCATTGCGGCGGTGTCTGCACCAAGCCTGCCTTCGTTGAGTTCGGTGATACAGCGGTCGACGAAGTTCTGCCCGATCTCGAGCTCGGTGGCCATCTCGGCCATCATGAACCGGTTGTGCTGGAACTTCCCGATGGGCCGCCCGAACGCCCGGCGCTCCTTTATGTAGTCCATCGTCACCTCGAAACCTCGCCGCACCGCGGCCATCGCCATCACGGCGATCACGAGCCGTTCCTGCGGAAGGTTCTGAACCAGATAGAAGAACCCGGCGCCCTCGGCGCCCAGCAAGTTGCGGGCCGGTACCCGCACATCCGTGAAGAACAACTCGGACGTGTCCTGTGCTTTGAGGCCGAGCTTTTCGAGGTTGCGGCCCCTCTCGAAACCTTCCATTCCGCGTTCGACCACGAGCAGGCTCAACCCGCCGTGCGGATCATCAGACGTGCGGGCAACGACGATGACCAGATCGGCGAGTTGACCGTTGGTGATGAAGGTCTTTGCCCCGTTGATGACGTAGTCGTCGCCGTCTCGCACGGCTCTCGTGCGGATGGCGGCCAGATCGGAGCCGGTGCCCGGCTCCGTCATGGCGATCGCTCCGATCGTCGTGCCTGCCACCATCGCCGGGAGCCAGCGTCCCATCTGCTCCTCGGTACCGAGCGCGGTCAGATATGGAACCACTATGTCGGAGTGAACACTGAAACCGGGTCCGCTGGCCAGCACCCGGGCCTGCTCCTCGATGAGAACCGCCGGGAAGCGGAAGTCATCGACGGCCGGCCCACCGAACTCCTCGGGAACGGTGTGTGCGAGGTGACCCTGGGCGCCGGCCTTCTCCCACAACTCCCTGGGCACCATTCCGGCCTTGTCCCATTCATCGTGAAACGGCGCCACTTCCTTCTCGAAGAACTCCCGGGCGGCAGCCCGGTAGAGATCGTGTTCGTCGGTGAAGATCGTGCGCGACAGCATGAGTCTGATCCTCGCAGATCCGGAGGAGTCTCGACCGCGCTCTGCCGCTCTTTGGACACAAATCGGCTCTGTGGACCTGAGCCGGCCCTCGGTTCGCCTCTATTCATCTGCGCCGGATCGTGATGCAATTGATGCAGAAGGAGTCAGAGGTGAGCCGCATTCGAGGTGCTCGCAAGGTTGGCTTGGGCGCCCTCCTCGTCGGCCTCGCCGTTGCCTGTACTCCGCCTCCCCCGCCCTCGGCGGCGACGGTCGCCCTGGAGGGGCGTTTGCTGACCGAGGCGGACGTCGGGAGCGGCTTCGCTGAGGAGAGCCGGGGCCGGGCCGGGGTGAGCGGGGGAATGATCTGTCCCGAGGCGGACTTCGAAACAGCGGATGTGGGAGTCGTTCGAGTCGCATTCGTTCGAGGGTCCGGCCGGGATGAGATTGGGCTGGACCAGGTGCTCCGGGTGGCAGAGCAGGGGGAACTCGACCGTCTGTTCGTCGGAATGAGAGACGCCTACGAGGCATGCTTTGGCGTGGTGTGGACCGACTACGGCGACACCCGGATGGTCGAACCCTTGATGATCCCGGAAGTCGGCGATGATCGAATCGCGGTTCACGCCGTGCGCGGCGACCCACCGTTCGACGGGCGGCACGACGACGATCGAGGCGTGATCGTCCGATCGGGAGACATCTTGATCGAGATAACCGTCTCGGAGGTGCACGACAGTGCTCAAACACCGCCGTCCCTGGGCGACGAGGAGTTCCTGGGGATCGTTGCGAAGGCGCTGGAGAAACTCACCGGCTGAGACCGGTGAGCCCAACGCTCTCCGTTTTCTCGGCAATACTGTGGTTCTCCACGCGCATCAGCATTGCTGAGAAAATGATCGGTGCGGAACCTCTCGCCCATGGGCTGCGTCAAAGGGGGGATCAGACATAAACGAAGGGATCAGACATGAATACTCGTTGGATTCGAGCACTCGCCCTGCTGGCGGTGCTTTCTCTTGCTCTGGTTGCTTGTGGCGACGGTACGGTCGACGAAGCACCGACCGCTTCGTTGCCGCCTGCCACCGGTGACGATCAACCACCCGCCGCCTCTGGGGCCTGTCTAGAAGGCGAACCCGATTGCGTCGATACCGGCGTCGTGAACGCTCCACCGCTTCCCCTCGAAGACGAGGAGCCGAATGTCGTTTCCGGCGGAGGCGCAGTCTCCGGCGGTATGACCGTCAACGGTGGACTCGAGGTATCCGAGGCTCTGGCGACCGACGCGGTCGGCATCATCGCCGTGCAGGGCTACCTGCTCGATGACGGCACCGGCGCCCTGCTGTGCGAAGCCCTGGCCGAGTCGTATCCACCCCAGTGTGGAGGCGCTTCGATCCCGGTCACCGGCTACGAAGAGGCCATCGATGTTCCGCTCGCCAACGCTTCGGGCGTGACGTGGACGGATGATCGCGTGACGTTGTTCGGGGAAATCGTCGAGGGCGTCCTCGTCGTAGACCCGACCGTCGCCGGCTGAGCCCCGATTCTTCTCCGTGATGCGGCCGTCACTTGCGACGGCTGCATCACGGAGAGACGGTCTCTAGGCGCCCTCGGCCTGCCAGTCCACCTCGTACAACGGGACGGGGTCCGGAAAACCCTTCAGCCCGATGGAGCCCTGCGCCACGAACCGGTGGGTCTTCCCGATGGCGAGATCCCGCACCGGTCCCGATACGAGGGTCTGCCCTCCGGCCGCGTGAGCGCAGATACGGGCGGCCAGGTTGACGGATGCGCCGAACAGGTCCTCGCTGTCTTCGACCGGTTCACCTGCGCTTATACCGATCTTGATCGACATCGGTGGTCCTTCCGCCGACTGCTCGGCGCAGTTGCGCTGGATGTTGTTCGAGGCTTCTACTGCTCTCGATACCGATACAAAGCTGGCGAGAATCCCGTCGCCCGTATGTTTCACCTCTCGACCGCCGAACCGCCCAAGGGCGGTTCGGACGAGGTCGTTGTGGCGCTGGATCAGGCCGAAAACCGCCTCGTCGCCCAGGGTCGTGCTGACGTTGGTCGAGCCCTGGATGTCGGTGAACATGATCGCCCGGAGGGCTGAATCCGGACGCCCGTCGATGAGAACACGGTCGTTACCGTCCGTTTCGGTGCCGCCCATGAACTGAGACAGGGTCGGTGCGCCGACCTCGATGACCTCATGGGGCATGAGACCGTGCGCAGCCTTGTGGCAAGCGACCAGCGAATCGACGTCCGGTGACTCAGCGAGACAGAAGGCTTTCCCTTGAGGATCCGAGAACCAGTAACTCAGGAACCGAACACCGAACTCGTCCTGCACCTGCAGGTCGTGTCGATGAGCTTCCGCAACATCCTCGGGCGTCGCGTCGCCCAGGCCGGGGTGGACATCCATGTATATCGGCATGCGGCGATTCTAGGAGGTGGGCAGCCCTACCGGCCCGCCGGCAGTCGAACGGGGGAGGCAACGGTGGCCGGGCACGGCTCGACGCAAGCTGGTTGCCGCCGCCGGCTGCGGAGGCGCCCCCCTTGGGGGACGCACCGTCGAGGGCCGACGATCAACCTCGACCAGGCTGTAATCTGTTGCCCCATGACCTCCGGAAATCTGTTCGACGCCGCCGTCAAAGCCCTTGACGATTGTGACGCGGCGCTCGGCAAACTCGACAAGCTTTGTTGTGAACCGGGCCGCAGTCCGAGCATGAAGGCTCTTGCGAGGACGCTGGCGGCGGCACGCGCCGGCCTCGATGATCCCGGCGCCGACATGGACGGCACGTTGGCTCACCTCGAGGATGCCGGCGCGCAGGTGGGGAGACTCCAGGTGGGATGTTGCACGCCGGTCCGGCTGCCTCTGTATGCGACTTTTCTGGAGGGTCTGACGACCGCGCAGCTCGCCATCAACCGGTCGATGGGCCTGGGTCACTAGACCTCTGAGAGTCCGGCGTGCCGAGACTCGGGTTTCGCTTCAGCCGTCGACCTGCCCGTCATCGTCGTTATGAGACGGCGATGGGACCCTCAGTGCCGGTGACCGCCCAACCGGCATCGGACAAAGTGAGCCGGTAGGTCAGCCAGGTTCCGCACACGCCACCGCACCAGAGCGAGACGGGCACCAGTGCGTCGTCACCGTCGAACGACACCTCGCCGACACCGATGATCACTGCGCCTTCGATCGTCGGAGAGAGGTCTTCGGTCTGGAAGTCGCGGGGGTCGTCGATCCAGCGGACCGGACCGAATGGCTCGACCGCAAGCTCGACCGCCGCCCGTTCTTCGTCGGTCAGTTGGCGGGCCTCTGCACCGCCGTCCGCGGTCGGGTTACCGGCGAACGGGTCGAGGCTCGATTGGATCAGGTATTCCGTGAACGGCGGGGGACCGTCCCCGAACGTGTGGTTCTCGGTTATCAGTTCGTGTACCGCCGCGGCGAGGATCTGAGGGCTCTCGTCCGGGCGAGCATCGGACTCGCCGGAGCCGCATGCGGCAGCGAACAGGGAAAATGTCACTGCCAAAAGAAGGTATCTCATGGTCTTGAGACGTACGGGCCCCACTCCAGGTTCCCACGGATCGAGCCACGGCCGGTTAGCGTCGGATGGTGACCGTTGAACCAGCCACAACGGATGACGACGAGTTCCAGACCGGCCGGGTCGTGACGATCGCCGCCGGGCACGCCCTCCACGACACTTTCACTGCTTTTCTGCCACCGTTGCTTCCCCGCTTCATCGAAAAGCTCTCTATCTCAAACACAGCTGCCGGGGCGCTGTCGGCGTTTCTGCAGATCCCTTCACTTCTCCAGCCGTTCATCGGGCATCTCGCCGACCGGACGACCTTGCGGTGGATCGTGGTTCTGGCCCCCGGAGTCACCGCGACCGCCATGAGCATTCTCGGCTGGGCGCCCGGTTACACCCTGCTTGCCCTCCTTCTCCTGGTCGCCGGGCTTAGCGTTGCCGCTTTCCATGCCACTGCGCCCGTTGCCGTGGGCTATCTGTCCGGAACGAAACTCGGGCGCGGCATGGGGCTCTGGATGGTGGGTGGCGAGTTGGGCCGCACTCTCGGGCCGATCGTGGTGGTCAGCGCCCTCGCTTTGATGTCCCTCCAATCGATGGCGTTTCTGGCGATCGCCGGTGTTGCAACTTCGGCGATCCTCCACTTCCGTCTCCGTGATGTGCCGCTCCGCACCAAGAGCGACGGTGAGCAGATCCATTGGAAGACGGCCGTGCTGGCGATGCGGGGTGTGATGGGGCTCCTGGCAGCCCTCGTCGCAGTTCGCAGCATGATGATGATGGCGGTCACGATCTTCCTGCCCGTTTTCCTCACGGATGAAGGAACGAACCTGTGGCTGGCCGGCGCCGCCCTGTCCATCGTCGAAGGGGCGGGTGTGGCCGGCGCCTTTGCCGGCGGATGGATGAGCGATCGGCTCGGCAGGAGGACCATCCTCCTATTCGGGCACCTGGCCGCACCGGCCGCCTTGCTGCTGTTTCTCGTCGCGGAGGGCTGGGTGCGGATCGCGTTGCTGCCCATCATCGGGTTCACGCTGCTGGCGATTCCGCCGGTTCTGATGGCTCTGGTGCAGGAACAGTTCCCCGATTCGAGAGCGCTGGCGAACGGCGTGTTCCTGTCGGTGAACTTCGCCATTCGGTCCGTTGCCGCCGTCGTCTACGGAGCAGTTGGCGATGCTTTCGGACTCTCCACCGCCATGGTCGTCGCCGCGATCGCCGTCTTTGGAGGAGTCCCGCTGATCTGGCTCCTGCCCCGGGACCGAGCCTAGGCGTCGCAGGTCCCGGAGAGTCCCGGCGCTCGTTCGGCCACGTCCCTGACGATCAGGCCCCCGTTCGAGCTCTACGGCTCCAAGTTGCCATCTGGTACCAGGCGGATGACCGGCATGACCCTGTCGGTCTTCCGTTCATACTCACCAAAGAACGGCATTGCGGCGACCAGCTTGGACCAGGCTGCCGATCGTTCCTCGCCTTCGAGTGTCACGGCGGTCGCGGCGTGGAACTCGGCCTTGTCCCGCACCCAGACGTTCGGGTCGGCTGCCAGGTTCGAATACCAGGCGGGGTGGGAAGCAGCACCCCCTTTCGAACCGACAATGAGAAGGTTGCCACCGTCGCGCACCGATACGAGGGGAACTCTCCTGATTCGTCCGGATCTCCTCCCGCGCACGTAGAGAATGATCAGGTTGTCGGCGAACGGGTGCTCCACATCGGATCCGTCACTGGCAACATATCGCTGTGCCTGGTTGGCAACGTACTCTGACGGGCTGTCGACGGCCTGCGACTCGATATCGTGCATTGACTCTCCTCGTTGGCTGTATCAAGGCAAGCCGGGGTGCTTTGATTCCCTACCGAATCCACAGCCACCCCGTGTCGCCACTTTCGGGGATGAGTCTGACAGACTCGAGCGAAAGGGAGGTGTCTCTTGTCGATCGTTGAGGGACTCGGAGGTTTGTTCATTCAGAGTGCGGACCCGGGAGCGCTCGCCCACTGGTATGAAAGCCACCTGGGGATTCAGTTCGAAGAGCATCCTGATGGAGGCTCCTACTACGTCGTGTTTCAGACGCGTGACGTCCAGTCCGGGGAGGTGAGAGAGAATCCGGTATTCGCCATTGAACCGGCGGCGGGCCGGCTCGCTCCACCGGAGGAGCGCGGACTCACTTTCAACCTCCGGGTCGGCGACCTCGAGGCGGTCCTGGAGCGGCTGACTGCTGCAGGGCTGGATGTGGAAGACCGGACTGTGGTGTGGGAAGGCGGCAAGCACGGCTGGATGCGGGACCTGGACGGCAATCGCGTCGAACTCTACGAGGAGATCCCGCTGCCGCCGGACTCGCAGTACCGATCGACCTGAGCCCCCCTTTTCAGACGGGGTTTGAATATGGTTGAGCCCCTCCCGGGCGGGAGGGGCTCAACGGCCGAACATGTCCGTGGCTATCGACGTCCCAGGCGACGGAGCACCAAGAATCCGCCTGCTCCGCCTGCGGCGGCGGCAAAGACTGCGGCAACTATCTCTATCCCGTTCACGGTTACTTCCTTCGATTCACGCCGAACCGGGAGGTTCCCGGATGAAAGGTCCCGTCTTTCGATGCGGACAAGACCAGACGTGAGCTACTCACTCGGCTTCGGTTGTACCCGGGAAATGCTACGACGAAACTGGATATAGGCGACAATCGGGCGGGCGGGCCGGTCACGGTCTCGGCCGTCAGCCGACCCCCCGGCCCATGGCGAACAGCATCGCAGAAAGCAGAGCTGCACTGGTCGCGACCGTCACCAACCACAAACGGCGATTGATTCGGAACATCGGCGCCCCCATCAGGATGATGCTGCCGAAGAAAAGACTCACGTACGGAACAAGGACGGCGGGCACCGCAGGAGATCGAAACTCAACTTCGAGCCAGTACTCCACCACGAGCTGCATGACCACGAAGGCGTCGAAGACGGCCGGGCCGATCAGAAAGCGCCGGTCGGTACCGCGGCGGGCGAACTCGACCAGTGCAAATGTGGCAGGAACAGCAAGGCCGGCGATCGCGATGCCGGCGGCCCGCTGTATCTCATTGCCCTGAACACGACTGACGAAGCCGACCGCCTGAAGGAGGTTCACCAGGTTCACGACAACCCAAACCGTCAGGATCGCACGTCGTGGGATCTCGCCGTCCCTCTCCAGGGTCCATCTGCCGGGCACGAACTCACGATCGCACAGGCTTGCCCTGACGTCCAGATGATCCGAGCGCATATAGGGCTTTCGGCCCTGCCGACCGCGAAAAGTCAATGTGAGTATTCCCGCCGGAGGACAACCTCGGGAGGAACTTTGGCGAGCAGATTCGCTACGGCCTTCTTGGCCGTGCTCATCATGGCGTCCGGTTTCGTGGTCGTGACGCCGGCGCCCGCAGAAGCCTGGAAACCACCGACTCACCTGTACGGGGTATGGCTGGCGGTTCAGGATCTGCTCGACGACGGAGCGCTCGATCTGCAAGCCTCCGACGGCGCCGTGTACACAATCCCCGCCAACCCGGTGATCGAGGAAGCCCTGAAGGCGAATCTCCCGGCGTTCTACGCCGGCGCGATCGGCCCGGACGCCTATCCAGACATGCTCTTCGGTCAGGGCCTCATTCACCCCGACACTCTCACCCACAACGGCGATCACCCCCAACTCGAAGCTGCCCCACCACCGCAGACTTCTCAGAGCTACATGTGGGCCGACCATCTCTGGAAAGCGGCCTGGGTCTCCTTCGAGTCGGCCCGAACAGAGCAAGCTCGGACGAGCGCCCTCACCAATATCGCCTTCGCGCTCGGTTACGCAGCCGGGCATTACAACGGTGACGTGTGGGCCCACACCTGGGTCAACTCCCTTGCCGGCGGTGTGTTTCCCGACTTCACCGATCTGGGCAACGCGGACATCTCGATCCGGCACGTCATCGTCGAGGGCTACACCGACAAACACCGGCCGGGGTTCGAATCAGATGCGGGGTTCGGTGTGGACGCTCCTGAGAAGTTCATTGCCGATCAGCTGATCTTCTCCGACTTCGCACGCGAACATGCCGACCCGATGCTGGTGATCGGCATGTTCGGGAAGATGGCCGAGAGGATCGAAAACCGGATCGAACGCTTCGAATACGACATTCGAACCCAGGACTGCATCAAGCTCACCAAAGAGGGCGAGAACTGCGTCGAGGAAGAGATACCGGGTGGCGACGGCGAAACCGGATTCGTCTGCAAGCGGCAACCGTGCGCTCCCGACCCGACGGACGCTCCCATCGACTTGATAGAACTTGCCTCGCTCAAACTGCGCCTCGAGTATTCGAAAGCCTGGCTCAAAGACATCCATACCGGGCTCGAGGAATGGGTGGGTATCTGGGACGATATAGCCCGTGAAACGTTCGCCGGTCAGAAACCCGAGTTCAGGGTTGTCAAAGAGCACATCAAGGAGTGGGTGTTCAAGCACTTCCTCTCCATGATCGGCTTGCCCGACTTCGTGGGGGGCGGTATCTACCTGGGGATCAAAGGCGTCGAGTACCTCTTAGGTTTGTGGAGCTCCGTGATGGGCTGGTTGTGGGACCAGGCCGAGAAGATCCCGGGCATCGGCGATCTCGTTCACTGGTTGCGCGAGCAGATCAACCTGGGAATCGAGAAGCTGAAGGACGGCCTCCTCAAGGTCGCCGATCGGATAACCGGGCTCCTGGTCACCGGTGCTCTCGGAATCGCCTGTCCGGCTGCGGAGCTGGGGGAGGAATACGGTTTGGTTCAAGACCCGGCACGATTCTGTCTCTCGGATGAAGTCTTCAACGCAATGGACGGCGACCAAAACGGGATACTGCTTCCAAGTGAGATCTTCAGGGTCTTCTCCGAGCCGGAGGAGTTCATCGAGGATCGCGCCCTTTTCGTTGTGGGCACCCGTGCGATGATCGATGAGGCGATGAATCTGGCCCCCAAGTGCGCAGACTTCGACGGCGCGGGAACCGCTCGAGAGGCGTTCTGTGACTACGACCCCGCACTGTTCGGTCCCCTGGCCAACACGATCACGCTGGCCAAGCTCGGTATGCTCGACGACGTCGGCCTCAACCAGCTCGTCCGGGACATGGCCGGCGATCAGAGTCTGGCCGACGTCTATCACCCGGTGCTCGAAACGCCCATGAGGATCCCAGGCAACGTGATGCTCGGTTGGCCGAAGTCCATCGACGGCGAGTATCAGTGGCGCACAACGTCGCCCAACGATGGGCGTTCATACGGCACGGGTGAAATGTGGCTGTGGGAAGACTGTGTGGCAAGAGAGGCCGTGTTCCGGCGACTGTTCCGCGAGCCGGTTCCCGGTGCCCCCGGATTCATGGACTTCATCGGCCCGCCCCCCGATACCCCTCCGCCGTGGAGCGTTGAGGACCCGCCCACGGGCATCGCTGACGCGATCCCGCCCGTAACCGAGATCCTGTACGGCGCTCCGCAGCGCATCGTGGATGGAGTTGTATACGTGACGTCCGGAACCGAGTTCGTTCCGATCGCTTCCGATAACCACTATCCGGGGAGTGAGATCGTTACCTGGCTGCGCCTGTACCCGGCCGATACGCTCGCAGGAGACAAGCCGGACTTCCATCTGGCGGGAAACGAACCCGATCGGGGTCCCGTTCCCTTCAGCATTCTGGGCGGCGACTTCGAGTGGACCCTCGAGTTCTTCTCTGTCGATGACCGCGGCCTCTGCAATGCCGAGTCGCCGCGTACTCTCGGCTATCGGTTGGACAATACGCCACCGCAGATCTCTGTTGCCGATCCGGTCGACGGCGCCGTTCTGGGCACCGACACCACGGTGACCTTCGATTTCTCGGCGGACGACGGAACAGGTTCCGGTGTGGAAGTGCTCTACGCAACGTTCGGTGACCTCGTCGTCGAACCCGGGACGGTGGTTCCCACGTTTGGATTCGTTCCCGGCTCCTACATCCTCTCGATCACCGCTATCGACGCTCTCGGCAATGCCAGCTGGGACAACTCAACGCAAGTGACCATCGATTCGGCGCCGTCTGAACCCGATCCGACCCTGGACCCTCCTCCGGCACTTGATCCCATTGTCCCGATCGACGTCGGCTCGGAACCCGTCGCCGGTGACGGTGGTGGCCTCGATATCGGTCCCGGATTCGACGGGAACCCCGACCTGAGTGTTGATCCGGTCATCGTTCCCCTGGCCTCCACCGGGTCGGATGGCGGATCCGCACTGGGTCCGCTGCTTGCCGGCCTCGCCGCCCTCCTGCTGGCAGCCGCAGTCTGGGCGAGCACAGTCGTGCGGAGACGAGGTCGCAGTTGAGAGGCCGACGATCTTTTCCCCCTGATCGAATCAGTAGACAGAAGGAGTAGACATGTTGCGCCTGAGCGCACCAACCAGGAAGACTTTTGCGATTGCCGGGCCCGCCATCGTCCTGGGAATTCTGGCCTGGGTAGACGTACTGGATATGGGAATCTCCCCCGACGCGGCGTTCTGGTTGACCGCGGCAGGGTCGGTTCTGCTGCTGCTCGGCAACCTCTTCAATCGGCTCTAGAACTTGCCGGAATCTGCACACGTAGACTCTCAACCGGTGTAACGCCTGCACGACTTACCCTCGGTGTGCCGGGACGGACCCTGACGGTGGCCGCCCGTCGAAAGAGTGCGGGCCGGCGGCTTCCCGTCCCGAGCGGCCGGATGAGGAGTTGACATGAAAACAGTGCGCTGGGGCATCCTCAGCACCGCCCGCATCGGAACCGGCAAGGTCATTCCTGCCATCCAGCGGGCCGCCAACAGTGAGGTGGTGGCGATCGCCTCCCGCGCTCAGGGCCGGGCGACGGCAGCCGCCTCCGAGTTGGGGATTCCGCAGGCATACGGTTCCTACGAGGAGCTGATCGGGGCGACTGACGTCGATGCCGTCTACATACCGCTCCCGAACCACCTCCATCTCGAGTGGACCATCCGCGCCGCCGGCGCGGGAAAGCATGTCCTGTGCGAGAAGCCGCTGGCGCTCACCGCAGCCGACGCCCGGCGGATGGTCGACGCGTGCGCAGCTGCGGATGTGAAGTTCATGGAGGCCTTCATGTACCGGCTGCATCCCTCTTGGGTGAAGGTGAGGGACCTGGTGGCCTCCGGGGCGATCGGAGACCTGCGGGCGATCCAAACTCGTTTCGCCTACTTCAACGACGATGCTGCCAACATCCGCAATCGGCTGGAGACGGGTGGCGGTGCCCTGATGGACATCGGCTGTTACGCGGTGAACCTGGCGCGCATGCTCTACGGGAGTGAGCCGACCTCTGTCTCCTCTGCCGTCCTTCGCGACCCTCGCCTCGGCGTCGATATCGTCACTTCCGCACTGCTCGAGTTCGGTGACGGCCAGGCGGCTTTCACCGTTTCCACCCAGGCAGAACCCGATCAGCGGGTCCACTTGATGGGGACCTCCGGACGTATCGAAGTGGAGATACCGTTCAACATCCCGCCGGACCGCGAGACGCGGATCTTCGTAACGGCGGGCGGCGATCCTCCGGCGGATCCCGACACCGTAACGATCACATTCCCGGCAGTCGATCAGTACACGATCCAGGCTGAGTTGTTTGCCCGCGCGATCCTCGACGACTCATCGGTTCCGACCCCTCCCGAAGATGGTGTCGAGAACATGAAGGTGGTCGAACGGATCTTCGCGGCAGCCGGCTAGAGCGCTGGGTGGAGCGGTCGCAGCGGATACAACGGACGGCAGGCGCCGGCGCTCTCGCCGCAGCGGTCAGTCTCCGTGGCGCGGCCCCGGGCCCAAGCCGAGTTTGGCGTGCATCTGTCCCATGCAACGATCCATGACGACGGTCATGCCGGCCCCGGCGGCCACGGCGGCGGCTTCCTCCGAGATCACGCCGATCTGCATCCAGAAGACGCTTGCACCAACGGCAACTGCGTCGCGGGCGATGTCCGGAGCTTCCTCCGACGGTCGGAACACTTCGACCACGTCGACCGGGTCGGGTATGTCGCGCAGTGTGGCATAGGAGGTCTCGCCGAGTACCTCGGGACGGTTCGGATTGACGGGAATTACTCGATACCCCTGTTCCTTCAGGTATCTGGGGACGAACCCGGCCGCCTTGTTGGTGTCGGGCGATGCGCCGACGACGGCGATTGTCTTCGCCTCTGCATAGATTCGCTGAAGGTCACGGAGGGTTGCCTGGGTCGCCATAGTGGGCCGGATCCTAGTGAGTCGTGTCCCGGCGCTGCCTCTCAGGCTCCATCTGAAGGGGCGGCGGGCGGGCTGCAGCCTTCAGCACCGGGCTCATCGTCGAGTGGTTTGCATCCGAGCGGGACACGGTCTCGAGGCAAGATCAAACGAGGTTACCGGAGAGTAGATTCGGGAGTGGAGGTATCCGGTGACCGGGGCTTCAACCCCAACGATCATGCCGCCTTTGTCCCGCCGCTTGGCCTTTCTCGATAGGGAGCACATAGTCGCCCGCCCCGGGTTCAACCGGTGGCTGGTGCCACCGGCCGCTCTGGCGATTCATCTGTCCATCGGCCAGGCGTACGCATACAGCGTGTTCAAACTGCCTCTCACCAGGGCAATCGGAGTTTCCGAACCGGCGGCGGGCGACTGGACGCAGACCCAGATCGCCGTGGTGTTCACGATCTTCATCGTGTTTCTGGGCCTCTCGGCCGCCGTTTTCGGGCACTGGCTCGAAAGGGTGGGTCCGCGCTGGGCGGGGGTCGTGGCGGCAATGTGCTGGGGTGGGGGGTACCTGATCGCGGCGCTCGGCGTGGCGACCCATCAGTTGTGGCTCCTCTATCTCGGCAACGGCGTAATCGGTGGCTGCGGGCTGGGGCTCGGATACATCTCGCCCGTCTCGACGCTCATCAAATGGTTCCCCGACCGACGGGGCATGGCAACGGGTATGGCGATCATGGGATTCGGCGGTGGGGCGTTGATCGGTGCGCCTCTGGCCGATGGATTGATGAACAGATTCTCCACACCGACCTCGGTCGGAGTCTGGCAAACCTTCGTGGTGATGGGCTTGGTCTACTTCCTCGCCATGCTTGCCGGGGCCTTTGCCTATCGGGTGCCGCCCCCCGGCTGGATGCCTCCCGGATGGAAGCCCGATGAGAAGCGAGCCGCCATGGTCACCACACGGAATGTTCACGTTCGGGAAGCCTGGAAGACCCCTCAGTTCGCTCTCCTATGGGTGGTCCTCTGCACGAATGTCAGCGCCGGCATCGGGGTGCTGGAGCAGGCCTCGCCGATGATCCAGGAAGTGTTCGAAGGGGGCGTCGGCGCCTCGGCGGCGGCAGGGTTCGTGGGCATCCTCTCGCTGGCCAACATCGGCGGCCGGATCGGGTGGGCGAGTCTTTCGGATCGGATAGGCCGCAAGCCGACCTACTTCACGTTCTTCGCCCTGGGCATAGCGCTCTACTGCGCGGCTCCGGCGGCCGGTCGAATCGAGAGCGTGCCGTTGTTTGTCGCGATCTTCTTCGTCATCCTGACGATGTACGGAGGCGGGTTTGCGACCATTCCGGCCTATCTGGCGGACCTGTTCGGGACCCAGTACGTCGGCGCCATTCACGGGCGGCTTCTGACCGCCTGGTCGACCGCCGGGGTGATCGGCCCGCTCTTGATCAATCGTTTGCGCCAGAGTCAGATCGACGCCGGCGTTCCTGCCGCCGATGCCTACAACAAGACGATGTATGTGCTCGCCGGGTTGCTCGTGATCGGCCTCATCTGCAACCTGTTCGTCAAGCCGGTGGCCGATCGCCATTTCATGGTGGAAGACGAATCTCCGGCTCTCCTTGCAGACAATCCGGAAGGAGGTACCGGCGGTGCTTCGTGAGTGGGGATCGAAGTTGTGCCGCAACTGGGTGGCGGTCCTCGCCTGGACGGCGGTCGGGGCGCCCCTGTTGTGGGGGATATTCCAGACCCTGAAGACGGCCGCCCAGCTCTTCGAGTGACCGTTTGATGCTGTCCGGACCCGGGTTGCCAACCCCGGTCCGCCCTCGTCGGTTTCGTCAGTCCGCCAGTCGCTCCAGCAGCCGGTCCGTGACTTCGGTCAGGTCGGCCCCGGTCACATCGGGCGGGCGGTGGCCCGGTGAAAACCACTGACCCGGCCTGGCCAAGAAAGCCCCTTTGTATCCGACGCGCATCGCTCCGGCGATATCCCAGTCGTGGGCGGCGACCATCCACAACCTCGACGGACCTATGCCGAGCTCGTCGGCTGCCATCTCGTACGGTGCGGGGTGCGGCTTGAAACGCCGGGTCGGTTCGACCGACATCACTCGATCGAACCGGTCGATGAGGCCCGTGTTGGTGAGCTGGGCGTGCACCGTGTCCGGAGGAGAGTTCGTCAATGCGGCCAGCGTGATTCCGGCGGATTTCAGCCTATCGAGCGAGGCCGCAACGTCGGGATGAGCGGGCAGTTGCACGATCATGCCCAGGATCGATGATCTGGACCGGTCGTTCAGGTTGACCCCACGCCGACCTGCCACGACCTCGAGCGCCTCTCCGGCGAGTACCCGGAAGTCCCGGTAGGTGTCGGTCGTGGAGACGACCATGCTGAGTTGGAGGAGCTGCGTGAACCATTCGCGCCGGACGCTCGCCTCGCCGAAGACCTCCTCGAAGGGGCCGTCGAGAAAACTCAAGTCCAGCAGTGTCTCGTTGACGTCGAAGACAAGGGTGTGCGCCATTGGGCCCCATCGTAACGACCCCCGCCTCTATCCGTTTTCGCGCGACATTCGGACCCTATGGGTACC
>DATIPS010000018.1 GCA_035471805.1 Acidimicrobiia bacterium
GCCATTCGGGTCAGCTGGTGTCGACTTGCGAGTCCCAGCTTGGTGAAGATGTGGTGCATGTGATTCTCGAGGGTCTTCACACTCATGGAGAGACGGCCGGCTACCTCTCGATATGAGTAGCCGCGGGCGATCAGGGTTGTGACCTCCCGCTCTCTCGGGGTGAGACGCTCCAGCCCGTCTGCGTCCGCGATGTCGCGGTCGATATCGAGGAGGTATCCGGCTACTTCCGGTGAGACGGGCCGTTCCCCGGCCAGGGTGCGGGCGATTGCATCGATGACGAACGCTTCGTCGGCGGTCTTCACCAAGTAGCCATCAATGCCTGACTGAAACATGCGGACCACGTCCTCACGTGATGTGGACACGCTCAGGGCGAGGAAACGGATCTCCTCGTCGAACCGCCTCACGGCTTCGACCACGGCCGACCCCCCACCGCCCGGGATCTTCACGTCCAGGAGCACCAGGTCAGGTCGACGCTCACGGATCATTTCCACGGCGGTCGAAGCCTCGTCGGCTGAGCCGACAAGCCGATACTCACGGGCGATCACCGCTTCGATCCCCCTACGTACGAGGGGATGGTCCTCGACGATGAAGACAGATGGAGCTTCCATCATGGATCTGGTACCCGAATCGTGATTTCGGTGCCCTCACCCGGTTGGGACTGCACCTCGACCTCGCCTCCGGACCGTTCAACCGGGCCGACGATCCGCCTGCCGAGCCCGCGTTCGAAACCGCCGCTCGCGTCGAACCCGCGGCCTCGGTCGCGGATGTTGATGATCACTTGCCCGTCGGTGGCCTCGCTGTACAGGTCGACACGGGACGCACCCGAGTGTTTTCCTGCGTTCATCAGAGCTTCTCGCGCAGCCTCGAGCGCCAATGCGAGTGCCGGGGTCACCGGCCGGTCATCTCGAATGACGTCCACGATCTGCACGCCTCGACAAAGGTCCTCGACTTCGTCCCGATGGCGGAGGAGTTGAGCCTTGAAACTCTCCTGATACGGGGAGCGGAACTCTTCGATGGTTCGGCGAAGCTCTCGATCTTGCCTGCGGGCCAGGTATCGAACCTCATCGGGATGCTCGGCGTCCACCCGAATGGCATGAAGGGTCTGCAGCACGGAGTCGTGCAGATGGTCCGCGAGGCTGGAGCGTTCCTCGTGTCGAGCGACCTCAGCGGTCTGCTGAGCCAGGGCTGCCTCGGCGGTGAGCCGCAACCGGTCGCGTTGTCGGATGCTGTCGAACGCCCAGCCGATCACGAGTGCAAGGGCGATGAATTGAAACGTGCCTGCAGTACGGCCTGCGGCGAGTCCGTGCGCCAGATGCAGGCCCGCGTGTGCCAGAAGCAGCAGGACACCGGCGCTCAAGGTCCAAGGAAGGGAGGCGGCGAACGCCACCACGAACAGCCAGGAACCTGGCCAACCGCCGGACACGAAGTCCTCGGTGCCTGCAGCGAGGCCGGTGGCGCTGAGGGCAAGTGCGACGAACCCGTCGGCAGCAACGAACCACAAGCTCCCCAGTCGCTTTGTTGAGCGGGATGCCCAGAGAGTCAGAACCGTCCACGCAGTCGCCAGGACCATAGCCCCTGCCAATACGGTCCGATTGCCGGGCTCACCCCCGATCGTCTGTACGAGTACCAGGATGAGCATCCAGATCCAGACCACAACCCGATAGCCGGCGGCGATCGTGCGAAGGGTGTTCTCGACCGGGGGAAGAGCCGACCCCGCTTTCGTCACCATACGTGCACGGTACCCCCCTTTTCTCCTCAAGAGCCTGAAGAGAGGGGGTGGGGGAAGATACCCATGGGTTCACCCCCTGGGGGCAACACCGGATAGTTGGGCGAGCTCAGTTGGTCCACGTTGGCGGTATGGACCACCTGAGGCTCACATCCCACACCCATCACGACTGCTGCCGAGGGGTCTTCGGGCGGCTCCGGATCCTGCAGGCCTTCCGAACCCCGGTGTCACGCCCGGGCATGACCGCCCGGATCCGAATCGGTCGCTTCGCCCTTCACCTGTTCGCCAATTGCTGTCTCGTCATGGCCGCCAGTGGAGTCGGGCATGCACTGGCACGCCCCGCTCGCGACGAATCGACGGAAGCGCAACGCGCCGTTGAGTCCCTGATTCATGGACAGGCCGACCCGACCGTGATCCCCTCGAACTTCGACGCCATCCTCGGCTACAGGCCCGATCGACAGTCGCGAACGCTCGCCCGCCCGGACGGGCAGTGCTCCGCTCCGTTCGGTATCGGACCTGACTCATTCGAGCCGGCATGTCGAACCCACGACTTCGGCTATGACCTGCTCCGCTACGCCGAGCAGACAGACGGCCGGCTGGCAGCCTGGGCCAGACTCCGGCTGGATCTCCGCCTGTATCGGGATCTTCGCCAAACGTGTGATACCTCTCGGTGTCATGCGACTGCGGTGCTCTATCTGGTCTCGCTCACTGGGAACTCGGCACGTCAAGGATTTACCGCACCAATGACCGAACCCGTGTCGCCGTGGGCAGCGGTCGGATGCCTCGTCATCCTTGTGTCAGCCTGGACGGCCTGTCGGAGGCGTGACGCCCTCTCCCGGACTGTGCCAGTCACTCGAGGTGCACGGCGCCTGGGCAATCGACCGGCGCCCACCTGGCCGTTCATCGTGCGGCATCGAATCGGTCTCGCCGCACCTCTCGAGAGGGCGCTCAGAGCCTCAGCTACCGCCGTGGCGAGTGAACGTTCAATCCGGTCGGTGGTGATCATCCGTCACACAGCGGGATCGCCTCGGCGACGAAGCCGACGCTCCTCTGCCGCCAATCGGGCAGCTCCGTCTTCTCTGCGCGCTACGACGATCGCCTGACGCTTTTCGACCTGCCACCCTCTCGCACGTTGTGTTGTCCGACCCAGGTAGTACACCCTCGGCTCGTGTCGGAGACTCGACCGACTATGCATGTGCCGGTCCCCACCGATGTCGCCCGGACCAGCATTAGGAAACCCCCGCGACCGTCGACGGATCGGTGGACATCCGTCGGGCCAACAAGGCCTCTTCCGGCCGGCCCCCGGCAGAGCAACACAGAGGCTGGCAGGCGGGTGGGCCGGGGGAAGAAGATGTGTTGTCGGTGACCACGTGGGGCGCATCGGATGGTCAGGCGGTCAGTCCCGATCCAGCAGCGTCGGAGGGCGCCGAGAGCCCAGCGAGTTCCGTGGCGTGGACGATTCGCCGATTAGTCGGTGCCGAGGAGCAATCCGCACCCCTCTTCTGACAACTGCTCGCACAGGTAGTCGCACACCGCCTC
>DATIPS010000019.1 GCA_035471805.1 Acidimicrobiia bacterium
ACCGAACCCAGCAGGGCAGCGTCCACACCATCACCGGCTTCGAACTCACCTACCAGCGGAGGCCAGAAGCCGGCGCACTCGTCGTAACAGACACTTTCACCCTGCGCATCAGGAGTGAACAGATAGAGCACATTGCCGTCACCATCAACCAGGATGGACCCCAACGACGAATCAGCCAACTCCACCAGCCCGCCGGATGTCTCGGATTCGGTGGTGGTGGTCGTGGGTGCCTGAGTGGTGGTGGTCGAAGGAGCAGCCGTTGTCGGCGGATTGGTCGTTGCCTGTTCGTCGGCGCCACCGGCCGAGCACGCCGCCGTCACCATGGCCAGGATTGCGAGAGTGGTTCCCAGTCGCCGCATTGTCTCTCCTCATGTATGGGGTTTCCCGTCAGTACGTAAGCAAGGGTCATTCGGTTCTCGGTGGTGCCGATCCGCTGCCCTCGCGAGAACCAGGAGGCAGGTCTGACGGGTGACTTCATCGCGACTCATAAGACGACCTCGTGTCGGCCGTGCCATCGGGGGCGATTGGCTTGGCTACGAAGGGGTCGGACTGTCGAATCGAACAATTCTGGTGAGAAACCCCTGATGTCGACGACGTTCTAAGCCATTCCTTTGCCCGTTCAGGGACGAGTTCAGGCGACCTGGTCTGCCGAATCTATGCCGGGCCCGAAACCGGCACAATCCGTCACATGAAGAAGCCCCTGCAAATGCAAGGGCTTCTCTGGTCGGGCTGGCGGGATTTGAACCCGCGACCTCTTGACCCCCAGTCAAGCGCGCTGCCAAGCTGCGCCACAGCCCGTAGATCAGGGATCTTAGCCTTCGTGATGACCGTCGCAGGCGCCGTCGAGGTCGCCGGCGATCACCATGGACAAGTCCCAAGACCGAAGACCCAGTCACCAACGCACCTCACCCCTTCAACGAGGCGTATCGACAGGTAGAGGCCGACCACGGTCAGTGTGAGGATGTATCCAATTGGTGGGCGCTTGCGGTCGGCCTCAGGTGCCATCTTTGCGACCGCGCCGGCGGGCGACCACTTTGACCGGGGTGCCGATGAAGTCCTCGACACCACGGATGCGGTTCTCGAGGAAACGCAGGTAGTCCTCGCCCAGCACTCCCCCACCCACGAACACGACAATGGTCGGGGGCTCTACTCCTGCCTGGACGGCATACACGATGTGCGGGCGGCGGCCCTTTCTCACCGGTGGCGGGTGGGCCGCGTGCCACTCTCTGACCAGACGGTTCAGCCTGGGGGTCTGTATGCGCCGTGACCGATTATGGATAACCAGCTCCAGCGTCTTGTCGAGGCGGTGAAGTCGGGCACCCGTCTTGGCCGAGATGCGGAGAACCGGAGCCCACGAGATGAATCCGAGCCGTCTGGCGACCGCGGCTTCCGTCGCTTCCCGCTGTTCGAGGTCGGCGATGTCCCACTTGTTCAACATGACGATGAGTCCGGCGCCACCATCGGCGGCTTCTTCCGCGATCCGCTGGTCTTGCTGAGTCACCCCTTCTACCGAGTCGATGAGGAGGAGCGCAACGTCGGCGGCGGCCAGAGCCTCGCGCGCCCTGAGCACGGAGTAGAACTCGGTGTCCTCCTTGACCTTGGGGGCGCGCCTGATTCCTGCCGTGTCGACGATGTTGTACTGGACCCCGCCCAGCGCGACCACTGCATCGATGGGATCCCTGGTCGTGCCGGGCACCGGCGACACGAGGACCCGTTCATCCTTCAACAGCTGGTTCAAGAGTGTGGACTTGCCGACGTTGGGACGTCCGACGATTGCCAACCTGGGCAGCGGGTCCGTCTCAGGCACCCTGTCCAGGGCGGGAAGCCTCTCGACGAGGCGGTCGAGTAGATCACCCGTACCGCGACCGTGCAATGCGGAAATGGGAATCGGCTCACCGAGCCCAAGGCTCCACAGTTCGGCGATGTCCAACTCGCGTGCTGCGTCGTCCACCTTGTTGGCGACGACCACTACCCGATCAGGAGTGGACCGGAGCAACGCCGCCACGCCGAGATCGTCGTCTGCGATCGAAGTCGAAGCATCGAGCACGAAGAGGACGACATCGGCACTTGCGAGCGCCGCCTCCGCCTGCCCGGAGATATCCGTCGCCAGTTCATCACCCGCCACCTGCCATCCCCCGGTGTCTATCAAAAGGAACCGACGTCCGCTCCAGTCGGCTACGAACTCGCGCCTATCTCGCGTTACACCGGGGCGTTCCTCGACGACTGCAGAACGACGGCCGATGATCCGGTTGATGAGAGTCGATTTGCCGACATTGGGGCGCCCGACGACGGCGACAATTGGAAGACGGGACATAAGTGAGGTAGATGGTACTCCGACCGAACCCGCCCGCGGCTGCCCGGCCTCCCGGCGCGGCGACCCCGTCGGACGCATTTCGGCGAGGGACAGAACACACAGCTTCCGCGCATCGCCATGCCGCCTCTCGAGCCGTGCCACAGCTATAGACCGGAATCACCTAGCCTTTGCCCCATGCCCCCATCGATAGTGCTCCTTGCCGAACCGCGTGGCTTCTGTGCCGGTGTCGAGATGGCCATCAAAGCGCTCACCTGGATGGTGCGCGTGTTCGAAGCACCGGTCTATTGCTTCCACGAGATCGTGCACAATCGATGGGTGGTGAAAGCCTTCGAAGACGTCGGCGTTGTCTTCGTTGATGACATCGATGAGGTTCCCATCGGATCACCTGTCATGCTGTCGGCCCACGGTTCGGCCCCGGAGGTCGTTTCCGGGGCCGAGTCCCGAGCCGGCATAGTGGTCGATGCGGTCTGTCCCCTGGTCACCAAAGTCCATCACGAAGTCCGACGGATGGCAGAGCGCGGATTCGAAATCATCTACGTTGGCCACGAGGGCCACGACGAAGCGGTCGGAACCGTCGCCGAGGCCCCTGAAGCGATCACACTCGTGGAACCGGAGACCGGGTTGAGCACTTTCGATCCGGCAGATCCGGCGAAGGTTGCCCTGCTCGCGCAGACCACGCTCGGCGTTCACGAATGGCAAGCGGTACTCGATGATGCCCGCCGCAAGTTCCCTTCGATCTCAACAGCCAGGAAGAGCGACCTCTGCTACGCCACGACGAACAGACAGGATGCAGTGCGTTCGCTCACCGATGAGGCCGACCTCATTCTCGTCGTCGGGTCGGCGTCATCGTCCAACACTCGCGCGCTCGTGCGTGTCGCTCGGGAGGCCGGTGTGAATGCACACCGTATCGATGACGCCTCGGCGATCGATCCCGCCTGGCTGGACGCAGCGCAGGTCGTGGGAGTGACGGCCGGTGCGTCTGCTCCGGACCACCTCGTTCAAGAAGTGATAGACAGAGTCAACCCCAGCGAAGGGGTGCGTTTGCTTCAGATCACGGAGGAGGGTGAGTATTTTCCTCTTCCACCCCAGCTTCGAACTCTCCTACGGGTGCTTCAGCTCACTGTTGAAGCCGGATTCGGCGCTCAACGGCAGGCCGAGCCGGGACCGCTGGATCGAGACCCGGAATGGGATGCGACGGAGGCGCTCGCAGCTATAAGCCGCTGAACTGCGGTTCAACCCGTCTGCCGCTCTCTGGCGGTCACCACGATGCGGTCGACTACTTCTTCGATCGTCAGATCGGAGGTGTCGAGTATCACTGCGTCCGGTGCGGCGGTCAGCGGCGAATCCGCCCGCGTCGAGTCGATCGTGTCCCGACGGTGAAGATCGCTTGCGACCCGCTCCACATCCTCGTGACCCTGCTCAGAGGCGCGTCTGGTGGCTCGTACCTCCGGTCGTGCCGTCAGGAAGACCTTCAAGCCCGCTTCCGGGAAGACGACCGTTCCGATGTCCCGGCCTTCGACAACCGCACTGCCCCCCTGCCCGGCAACCCACTCATGCTGCTGTGCGACCATAAGTCGGCGGACCTCAGGGATGGCGGATACCGGGCTCGATGCTCTTGTCACGGCCTCCGTGCGAATCTCCGACCCCACATCACGCCCGTCGATCAGCATCCTGCCGCCCGCATACCCGAACCTGTGCCGGGAGACTTCTGCGATCACCGCAGATGTGTCGTCGAGATCAAGCGATGCTTCCAAGGCTACGAGTGTCGCCGCCCGATAGAAGGCACCGGTGTCGAGGTGTGGCAACTCGAGCCTCTCCCCCACTGCACGACTCACGGTCGTCTTGCCCGACCCGCCGGGTCCGTCGATCGCGACAATGATTCCCATATCGGGGCGGACCATAGCCGCCGGAACTGTGACCGATTCGAGTGCGTTGAAGAATCCCGGCCACGTCTTCGCAACACATTCCGGATCCACGATCCCGACGCCCGGGGTGGCCACGCCGGCGACTGCGAATGCCATGGCGATGCGGTGGTCGTCGTACGTGGCTATTTCCCCCCCATGTGGTGAACCCCCCTCCACCACGATCGAATCAGCCGTTGTGTGTGCTGTGATGCCGATCACCGCCAGTTGCTCCCGGAGGGCCGTCAACCGGTCGGATTCCTTGATGCGGAGGTTGCCGATGTTCGAAACCGTCGACACCCCGGCGGCAAACGCACAGACAACCGCCAGCATGAGGGCGGCGTCCGGGGCGGAGTTCATGTCTCGCGACACCGCAGCCAACCGCCCAGGTCCCGAGACACGCACCCCCGTTTTAGTCCACTCGACCGAACAACCCATATCGGCCAGGACCTCGAAGAACAACAGATCCGGTTGTCTAGAGCGAACGTCGACCCCCACGATCTCGATCGTTCCATTGCTCACTGCGGCTGCCGCGGCGGGATAAACCGCAGCCGAGACGTCCGGTTCGATCGAATAGCCCGTCCCTCGATAACCGGTAGATCCGCGAACGTGAATCATCGGTCCCGGCCGCATCTCGGCTGCGGCCCCGAATGCGGCCATGACGTCGAGCGTCATCTCAACATATGGTCGGGAGACGAGGACGTCGTTGAGGAAACGAATCTCCGTGTCGCCGTCGAGGAGAGGAGCGATCATGGCCACCGCTGAGACGTACTGACTCGACCTCGTGGCGTCGATCGTGATCGACCGTCCCACCGGGTTCTTGGCGCCGACGGCCAGGGGCGGACCTTCGCCATCACCGAGCATCTCGACTTGCGCTCCGAGGGCGCGCAGAGCAGCTACGAGATCGGTGATCGGCCGGAGGCGCATGCGGGCACTGCCGTCTATCACGACCCGACCGGGTACGAGCGTGCTCACTGCTGTGATGAATCGAGCCGTCGTGCCGGAGTTTCCGACTTCCAGAGGTGCGCCGGGAACCGAAAGGAGACCGGCCGAGCCTTCCACTATCCACGCCTCCGGGTCATCGTCCGCGATAGCTACCCCGAGGGCCCGCAGGCAGGAGCGCATAGCCTCCGTGTCCTCGGCCTCCAGCGGGTGCAGCAGCGAACTGGGTCCACTAGCCAGGGCGGCGATCACCAGTGCGCGGTTTGTGATACTGCGCGAGCCCGGTATCTCCAGGGATCCGGTCACCCGTCCGTGACGAACTTCGTAGGCGGTCACGGCGCGGTCGATCCGTACAGGGAACGAACTTCGTCGATCGTCAACGGACGCCACTCCCCGCTCTTCAGGTTCCCATCACGCAACGGGCCGATTGCGGAACGAAAGAGAGTGATGACGGGCGAACCGATCGCGCTGCACATGCGCCGAACTTCACGCTTGCGCCCTTCGCCCATCACGATTTCCAGCATCGTGTTCTCACCCTGTGCGTCCACGATCCTGGCGGACACGGCACGAGCCGGGCCGTCGTCGAGTTCGACACCGTCGGTCAACCTGCGGACGTCTGCCGGCTTGGGAGTCCCGTGAACGAGGGCGGTGTAGGTCTTGGTGACGCGGTTGCTGGGATGCGTTATGTGTTGTGCAAGGTCACCGTCGTTGGTCAACAGGATGAGACCTTCGGAGTCCAGGTCCAGACGTCCAACCGGAAACACCCTCGAGCCCTCCGGAACCAGGTCGACGACCGTCTTGCGACCGTGTGTGTCCTCGGCGGTGCTGACCACGCCCGCCGGTTTGTTCAACAGGTAGTACACGAGACCGGGGGCAACCGGGAGCGCTACTTCATCGACTTCCACACGCTCGACTTCGGGATCGATCTTCTGCCCCAGGTGGGCGACCGACCCGTCGACCTTGATGCGGCCGGCCCTGATCAGCTCCTCGGCAGCGCGCCGGGAGCACAGTCCGGACCGGGCTACCACCTTCTGCAACCGTTCGTTCAAGGCTTGAAGGTTTCTTCGAGCGACTCGACCACCGAAGCCGCCGGCACATGGTCGGCAAGGGGAGGCAGCTCAGAGAGTGATCGGAGTCCCATCTTCTCGAGGAAGAGGTCGGTGGTTCCGTAGACCGCCGGAGTACCCGGCAGCGCCAGGCGGCCGGTCTCTACTATCAGGCCGCGCCGTTCCAGCGTCCGCAGCGCCGAATCCGAATCGACACCGCGTATCTCGGACACTTGCGACCTGGAGACCGGCTGCTGGTAGGCGACAACTGCCAATGTCTCGAGCGCAGCTTGCGACAACCGGGTCGCGGTGGCCGTGGTCGCAAAGCGGTCCAGGTACGGGAAGGCGTCGGGCGCGGTATACAGCCTCCAGCCACCCCCCACGTTGCGGAGCTCCAGTCCCCGCCCGGACAAACGATCGGCCAGAGCATCGAGTGCGGACCGCACGTCGTCTGCCGGCAACTCCAGAACCTCCGAAAGTTCCTCGAGCGGAACGGGCGTCTCGGCCACGAACAGGATCGCTTCGATGATCGACGGGTTGTCCATCATCTGCTCCATTCACTGACGAGAACGTTTCCGTCACCGGTGTGGCGAATCTCAATCGGAGCGAGCCAGTGATCTTGAGCGACGTTGACCAAACCCCACCTGGCGAGTTCGAGGAGAGCCAGGAAGTACGCGACCACCTCTACTTTGCGGGTGCAGTGTTCAACGACCTCGTCGAACGTAGACTCGGCCAGCGAAGCGAACCTGACCCGCAGCTCGTCGATGGCCTGCTCGACGGAGGGAAGGTCGAGATCCAGATGATCCAGGTCGGGCTCTCCTGAGCGCTCCGTGAAGACACGGTGTGCAAGGGCGGCGAAGCCGTCGAGGTCGAGCGGGATTCGGACTTCGGGCGGCGTCTTTACGACCATCGGGTCCAGACCGGCTCTCCGCTCCATATAGCGGTTGTTCGCCTGGAACCGGTGTCCGAGCACCGCAGCCACATCCTTGAAAGTCACGCACTGCAGCAACCGGGTGATCAACCGGTCGCGCTCTTCCATTAGGGCCAGTTCTTCGTCGAGATCGATATCGATGTCGTCCGGGAGCAGGTGGCGAGCTTTCAACTGGATGAGGGTGGCGGCGATCAACAGGAACTCGCTGGTCAGGTCGAGGTCCAGTCGCCGGATCTCATCGATGTAGGAGACATATTCGGAAACGATGTCGATGAGGCTCAACCCGGCGATATCGACCTGATGGCGCGAGACCAGTTGGAGGAGCAAGTCGAGTGGTCCCTCGAACACGGCTGTCTTGACTTCATAGGTCATGGTCGATCCTCATCGTATTGCAGGCGGCTGAGGGTGCGGTGGCTTTCCCGGGTGATCGGCCATCTCGAGCAGACGCCAATCCCCGACGCTGATCTCGTTCGGGCGGCCGTCGTGATGATGGCGTGCAAACTCGACCACCACCCGCTCGCAACCCAGCGCTTCGAGTTCCCCGGCGCCCAGGCGGCCGTGATCGACGTAGGCGGCGCTCTTGCCCCGCAGCGGCAGGCCGAGTTTCATCATGGCGCTGGCGATCGAACGTCTGAATATCCCCAGGCCGGAGTGCCGCTTGCCGACATCATGGAAGAGCGCCGCCCTGATCAGATCGAGGCGGTCCGGGGCGAGACCGTGAATCCGGCCGGCCGCTCTGTAGGCATGTCGTTGATCGGCGATCGGCTGTTCGCAGAAGAGGGCTCTTTCCTCGGTTGACCTCAGCCACGAAGCAACCTGTGCCCCCTCTGAATCGTCGAGAGGTCCGGCGGTTGCCACCTCGAAGAACCTGCGGGCTAGGTGCCACCACGAACCGATAGCGCGGCCCCGCATCCGAATCGCCCCGCTCTCAGGAACGGCGGGACTTGCAGTCCATGCAGAGAACGGAGGTCGGGCGAGCTTCCATCCTTGCCGCGCCGATCTCCTTGTCGCATTTCGCGCACCGGCCGTACGTACCGGCATCGAGTTTGGCCAGAGCGGCGTCCACCGAGTCGAGTTGCCGCTTCAGGCTCTCGACGAGGCCCAGGACTTCGGTACGCTCCGCGGTCGCTGCTCCGGCATCCGCGAAGCCGTCGCCGAACTGCACGTCGGAGCGCAGATCACCCGTCTCGGTAGCGCCGAGTTCCTCGAGTTGATGGACGAGCTTCAGACGCTCTTCGTTGAGCAGGGTCTTGGCGGCGTCGTAGTTGATGACAATCGGCTCCGTGGGTGAGACTCGACGTACACCTCGATCAGATGACGAGGCGACACTTTCGTATAGATCTGGGTTGTGGAGATACTAGCGTGGCCGAGCATCTCCTGGACCGACCGCAGGTCTGCGCCTCCCTGGACCATGTGCGTCGCCGCCGAATGACGCAAGACATGAGGCGAAACAGCCGCCTGTGACATCCCGGCCCTGGCCGCTGCTTTCCGGACGATTCCCCACACACCCTGCCGGGTCAGGCGCCCTCCCCTGGCGTTGAGGAAGACCGCGCCGGGGTCGGGCCTTCCGCCCAACGCGGCCCGACGATCAGGCAGGTAGTACTCGATGGCCAGGACGGCATGAGCTCCGATCGGTACCAAACGCTGCTTTCCGCCTTTGCCCGTGACGAGTGCCGTCCTGTCCTCGAGATCCAGGTCGATCACATCGAGACCGACGGCTTCTGCGACTCTGGAGCCGGAGGCGTACATGAATTCGAGAATGGCCCGGTCGCGCCGTCCCAAGGAAGTCCGCACGTCGGGAGCCGTGATCAGTTGCTCGACTTCGTCGATCTCTAGTGCCTTGGGTAGTCGCAGGCCGGGTTGTGGTGCCTGGACCATGGTCGTCGGGTCCGCGCTTTCGGTTCCCTCGATCACCAGGAACCGGTGTAATCCGCGTAGTGCCGCGACCTTGCGAGAGATCGTCGTCGCGCGCAGACCCCGTCTGTTCAAGGAGGCCACGAAGTCATCGACCAGCCCGGCCGATGGCGTTCGACCATCGAGAAACCCTAGATAGTCGGTGAGATCTCGACGGTAGGCCTTGATGGTGGCCGGAGCCAGGCCGCGCTCGACGGTCAGCGACGCGAGGTACTCGGCTATTCCGTTCTCCAGGCTCACGCCGGCCGCCTCGCCGCGCTCATTCGACGTTGTACCGAGCCAGCACGTCGTTCAAAGCGAGCAATGTCTTCGCGTCGGTGATCGATCCGGCGGCCATCGCCGATCGGAGCTCGGCAAACGTCATGTGGATTATCTCGGCGTGCTGTTCCTCGGCTCCCTGCGGCCGGGCTCCGACCTCGACCAGTTCGGTCGCCAGAAACAACTCGATCCGCTCGTCGGTGAAACCCGGGGTCGTGTGGATCGTGCGTAGGTATTCGATCCTGCCCGGCCGGTAGCCCGTTTCTTCCTCACATTCCCGAGCAGCCGCCCGGCTCGGGGGTTCGCCGTCGACGTCCAGCTTGCCGGCCGGGATTTCCAAGACCATGGTGCGCAGCGGTGCTCGAAACTGGCGCATCAGGACGACACCATCATCGAGTACGGGAACCACCGCGACGGCACCGGGGTGCCGAATCACTATCCGTTCGAACTCGTCACCCTCGTCGAAACGGTAGGTCTCGACCTCAACAGACAGGAACCCGAACCGCGCCGCCTTTCGGCTCCCGACAAGAGCCGCCGGGATCGACTGCACCTCAGGGGAGCTCTGCTCGGGCCGGTTCAGCAGTCGCCGGAGCGGGCTTCAAACGCTTGGCGCGATGCTCCAACGCAGCCTCGATGAAACCCAGGAACATCGGATGCGGGTCGTCCGGTCGAGATTTGAACTCGGGATGGAATTGAGAGGCGAGGAAGAATGGATGTCCAGGCAACTCGACGACCTCGACCAGAAGACCGTCCGGCGATACCCCGGATAGCTTCATGCCGGCAGCCTCGAGATCTTTGCGATAACGGTTGTTCACCTCGTAGCGATGCCGGTGCCGTTCGTATATCAGTTCGTCGCCGTAGAGCTTGCGAACCAGGGAGCCTTCCTCCAGCTTGGCTGCGTAGAGCCCCAGCCGCATCGTGCCCCCCATGTCGTTCACATCTTGCTGGCTGTCCATCAGATCGATGACACGATGCGGGCTCGTGGGGTCGAATTCTCCGGAGTGAGCCTCACTCAACCCAACGACGTTGCGGGCGAACTCAATGACCGCACACTGGAGGCCGAGACACAGGCCCAGGAACGGGACTCCCTGCTCGCGTGCATGACGAACCGCGAACACCTTGCCTTCTATACCTCGCCCGCCGAAGCCTCCGGGCACGAGGATCCCATCCAGGTCTTCGAGATACGAGGATCCGAGAAGGCCGGGAAGGTCGTCGCTCGGGACCCAGCGAAGGTCGAGGCGTACGCCGTGGGCCAGAGATGAATGACGGAGTGACTCGACAACCGAGAGGTAGGCATCCGGAAGGTCGACGTATTTGCCCACCACACCGATCGTCACTTCGTCTTCGACGGACGCCGCCCGCGCGACGAGGGCTTCCCAGGAGCGCAGGTCCGGCTCGTCGGTCTCGAGGTGGAGTCGACCGGTCACGACGTCGTCGAGTCCGGCGGAGCGCAGCATCAGGGGGACCTCGTATATATCCCGAGCGTCCGGAACGTTGATGACTGCATTCGGCTCGACATCGCAGAACAGACTGATCTTGCGACGGACCTGTTCGTCGATGCCCCGATCCGAGCGCACCACGATCACATCCGGTTGAATCCCTCGGGAGCGGAGTTCGGCGACCGAGTGCTGGGTCGGTTTGGACTTGAGCTCGTCGCTCGATGCAATGAACGGAACGAGGGTCACGTGTATGTAGAGGGTGTTGTCGCGACCGACGTCCTTGCGAAGCTGCCTGATCGCCTCGAGGTATGGCAGCCCTTCGATGTCCCCGACCGTGCCGCCGATCTCGGTGATCACGATGTCGACGTCGTCCCTCTCGCCGAGGCGCCGTACCCGTGCTTTGATCTCGTTGGTGATGTGCGGGATGACCTGAACCGTGTCGCCGAGGTAATCGCCGCGCCGCTCCTTCTGAATGACGGTCTGATAGATCGACCCCGTCGTCACGTTCGAATCGCGTCTCAGGTGCTCCCCGGTGAATCGCTCGTAGTGACCGAGGTCGAGATCGGTCTCGCCGCCGTCGTCGGTGACGAACACCTCGCCGTGCTGGAAGGGGTTCATGGTGCCCGGATCGACGTTGATGTACGGATCGAGCTTCTGGAGAACGACCTTGAGGCCCCGTGCCTTGAGGAGTCGACCGAGCGAGGCTGCCGTGATGCCTTTACCGAGGCTGGATACGACGCCCCCGGTGACGAATACATACTTGGTCACGGACGCGAAGCGTAGCACCCCCTCTGGGAACCCCAAGTTTTTCGCGACGAAACCACCGGTCAACTCCGGCTGGCCAGCGCGGTTTGCCTCAGTTCCTCAGCGTGCTCCCGGCCTCGCTCGGATTCTGAGAGTCCGGCGAGCATTCGGGAGAGCTCTTCGATCTGGTCGGCATCGTCTACCCGACGAACGGACGCCGACGCCCCGACCCGCTCGACGACGAAATGGACGTCGGCAAAAGCGGCAACCTGAGGCAGGTGCGTTACACACAACACCTGGCGGTGCCGGGCCAGGTCGGCCAGTTTCCGGCCCATCGCCAGAGCCGTCCGTCCCCCGAGTCCGGCGTCGACCTCGTCGAACACCACTATCGGAGCTTCGCCGGCGGAACCCGCCAGACGGAGAGCCAGAACCAGGCGGCTGAGCTCACCTCCCGAGGCGACTTTGGCGACCGGACCGGGTTGTACTCTCTCATCGGATGCGAACTGCAGATCGATGCGATCTCCGCCGGTGGGGCCAGGGTCGGTTGCTCCGATGGTGAAACGAATCGAGGGGGTCGTGAAACCCAGGTCGCGGAGATGGCGTTCGGCATCTTGTTCGACAAGGGCGGCAGCCTGCTGTCGCGCCCGGCGCAGCTCTGCTGCAGCCGCGTCGAGGCGGTCTTCGGCCAGTGCAAGCTCGGTGTCGAGCAGCTCGCTTCTTGTGATCAGGCTGTCCAGTTCCCCCAGCCGGACGGATGCCTGTCTCCCGAATTCGAGGACTTCCTCAAGGTCCGTTCCGTATTTGCGGCGAAGGTCTGCCAGCAAGGCGACCCTCTGCTCCTTCTCCTCGAGTAGCTCCGGGTCGTGGAGCACGCCCTCGGCTGCGACACGCGCTTCGGTGCCGAGTTCCGCCAGGTCGGCTGCGACGGCCTGCGCCAGCTCGTGCAGGGGCGAGAGGTCCGGATCGAGCTCGAGCGCTCGTCCGGTGGCGGAGTGGGCACGGCCGGCAGCCTCTTCTGCGTCTTCAACCAGAGAACGCACACTGCTGAGCAGTTCGAGGAGTTCGCCGGCGTGGCGCATACGTCGAACCTCACGGAAGAGCACCTCGTCGTCGCCGCGGTCGAATCCGGCGGAGGAAATCTCCTCGACCTGAAAAGCCACCAGCGAACGCTCCCGTTCGAGAGCTCGTACATCGCCGCCGATGCGAGTCTGATCCTTGCGGAGTTCCACGATCCGGGACCAGGCGGCCCGATACTCCTCCAGAAAACCGAGGCCGTCGCCGTCCAACGCGGCATCGATCAAGCGGCGCAACTCGGCCGAAGATCGAAGGGCGAAGTGATCACCCTGCGCAACCACCTCAACGATCCCGGCAACGCGCTCGGCCACCACCTTCAGCGGCACCATCGACCCGTTCAGGTACGCCCGGCTCTTCCCTCCGCGTGCCAGCCGGCGAGTCACAGTCACCTCCTCGCCGTCCAAGATGAACCTGCCCTCAACCGTCGCCTCATCGCTGCCGGCCGTTATCAGGCCGCTGCGCGCCGGCAAACCGAGCATCAGCTCTACCGCTCCCAGCAGCAGGGTCTTCCCGGCTCCAGTCTCCCCGGTCACTACAACAAGACCGCCGGTGGGTTCGATTCGGGCGCGGTCGATCACGCCCAGGTTCGTGATGGCCAGTTCGTCGAGCAGGCCCGTCATTCGAGCTTCAGCTTCTCGGTGAGTAGACGTGGATACGACCGGCGTGAGAAATCGATGAATCGAACCTTCCTCTCGGCCCGGTGAATGATTATCTGCTCGCCTTGGGCGGCGCTACCCAACTCGTGTCCGTCGACGTTGACGCCCACCGGCCATTCTCTCGCGACGGTGCAACGCAGCTCGACATCCGCAGGCAGCACGATGGCACTCGAGAAGAGCGAATGGTTGGCAACCGGGGTGAGGATGATCGATTCGACGTCGGGGTGAACGAGTGGACCTCCCGCTGAGAGGTTGTAGGCGGTCGAGCCGAGCGGTGTCGAGAACACGAGGCCGTCGGCGTGGAAGGTGAGGAACGGATCTCCATCGATGGCGACATCGATCGAGACGAGCCTTTGGTTCAGGACCTTCTCGACGACGACATCGTTCACTCCTACCAGTGATCCCACTCCCGGGATCGAAGCCTCGAGTGTCATCCGTTGCACTTCCGTCCAGGTCCCGGCCGCCAGCTGCTCTATGACGTGGCCCACCTGAGCCGGCTCCACGTCCGCCAGGAAACCTATGCGACCCAGGTTGATCCCGAAGACGGGAACGTCGTTCGACAGGGCATGCTGGACGGCCCGCAATACCGTTCCATCGCCACCGATGGCGGCCACCACATCGAACGGCCCTCCGGATTCGAGGTTCACCGTTTCAACTCCGAGAAGATCGGCAATCCCCTCGTCGGCTACCACTTGAAGGCCGGCGGCGCGCGCGTGCCCGGTGAGCATTCGAGCCACTTCGTCGGCTCGTTCCAGCTTGTTGTGCACAACTAAGGCGATCTTCACGGTTTCGTCGTCTCCACGATGTCCTGTTCCTCAACGAGTACCGGTCCATGCCGGAGGTGAGCGAAGAACTCCCGGTTTCCCTTTGCTCCACGGATCGGCGATTGGATGACACCGCACGTTCCGAGTCCCTGGGCCGCCAGGCAACCCACCACCTGCCGTATTGCCCGGCTGTGGCCTTCAGCCTCGCGCACGATACCTCCCTTGCCAACCTCTCCCTTTCCCAGTTCGAACTGCGGCTTGATGAGAAGCAGCAAATCGGCGGCCGGGGCGGACAGCCTCGCCAGCACCTCACCCACGGTACACAGCGAAATGAACGACAGGTCGGCGACGATGAGATCGAACGGGCCGCCGAGGTCTGCCGGCGAGCTGTGCCGGATATTGGTTCGATCCCTCACGTCGACACGCGGGTCCTGGCGGATCGACCAGTTCAGTTGACCGTAACCGACATCGACGGCGCAAACGCTCGCGGCTCCGTGTTGGAGCAGACAATCGGTGAATCCTCCGGTCGATGCACCCGCATCGAGACAGCGTTTACCCGCCGGGTCGACTGCGAAAGCGTCCAGCGCTGCTTCGAGCTTCAGACCACCCCGTGAGACGAACCGGCTCGAGCCTCCCGGATCCAGTTCTATGGGAACATCCGCTCCGACCAGGGAAGACGCCTTCGGTATAGCCACACCGCCGACCGACACTCGACCCTCCTCGATCGCCGATTGCGCTTCGGATCTGCTCGCGACCAGACCGCGCCGCAGCATCTCTTGATCCAACCGGCGACGCGTCAGTCCGAGGCCTCCCGGTCGGGATCCAGAATCCGGGCAAGTGCCTCGGCGAGTTCATCGGCCAAATCTGGCGCTTCGGCAGGCTCCGAATTCTCCAGGTCCTCGATGCGTTTCGAAATCAACGTAAGATCCATGCATCCATTATCGCCGTCCGGAACACGGATCTCACGCCTTTCAAAGACAATGATTCCACTACGCGACACGAACCCAACGGTCATCAGACCTTTCGTCAACTGGATGATCATCGCGGCCGGGTTGGCCGTCTTCTTCCTGCTGCAGCCACAGACCAACCCCGAGAGCACAGTGTTCGTCTACGAGTGGGCTGCCATACCGTGCGAGTTGACGACGATGGACGCTCTCGACATTCGAGAACTCGAGACCGGGTTGTGCATCCGATCGGACGCAGGCGGTTCCCACTTGTTCCCGGACAAGTCCATCTGGCTGAGCGTGGTCGTCTCGATGTTCCTGCACGGTGGGATAGGTCATCTCCTCGGCAACATGTGGATTCTGTGGATCTTCGGGAACAACGCCGAGGAAGCGTTCGGGTCGGGCGGGTTCCTGCTCTTCTACCTCGCGTCCGGGGCTTTGGCGACCGCCGGCTACGTTTTCCTCAATCCCGACAGCACGATTCCGCTCGTCGGCGCCTCGGGAGCCATAGCCGGCGTCATGGGCGCCTACCTGGTGCTCTTTCCGAGAGCACGCGTAACCTCGATCGTTCCGTTTCTGTTCTTCATGCCGTTCGACGTGCCCGCCTGGATCTACCTGATCCTGTGGTTCTGGGGCCAGTTTGCCCTCGTCGGTCAGGCCGGCCAGATCGCCTGGGAGGCCCACGTCGCCGGATTCGTGTTCGGGTTGGTGGTCGCGGTGGCTCTCCGCAGTCGCCTGCTCCGGCGTGTCACCGCACTGCACCGTCGAGCCCTGCCCCGCCGGCTCAGAAGGCGCTGAGTGCGTCCGGGAGGTCGGCGAGCGATGCAACGACGATGTCGGCTTCGTGACCGTCTGCAGCCCAGGGAGGGGTGATCCCCGACAGCGTCAGCACGGTGGACCATCCCGCCGAACGGCCCAGTTCGAGGTCGGTCTCGGGTCGATCTCCCACCACCCACACAGGACCGGGCGCCAGACGGGTGGAGATGAGTTTCTGCATGGGACCGAACGGCTTGCCGGCCGCCTCTGCCTTTCTCCCGGAAGCGGCTTCGAGCGCGGCGACGATGGATCCGGCACCCGGCCAGATGTCATTCTCCGCGGCGGGGAAAGTCGTGTCGAGATTGCTGGCGATGAACCGCGCCCCGGCACGCAACGCGCTGGTCGCTTCTCTCAGCTTGTCGTAGCTGAGGTCCAGGTCGAATCCGACTGCTACGGCGCTGGCGTCCCTACCCGACGCGACCAGTTCGTGACCGGAGTCGGTCATGGCAACCCGCAGCCCCTCGCCCCCCACCACGTACACCCGTTCGCCTGCGCCGTCGAGGAGCACGGCGGCCGCCCTGGCCGAAGTGACGATCTGGTCGGTGCTCGCCGGATATCCGGACAGACGTGTGATCTTCGCCGCCACCTGTTCGTCGGTCTTGGATGAGTTGTTGGTCGCGAAGATGATTCGGTATCCCCGGGCATCGAGGGCGGCCAGTGCCTCCCCGCCTCCGGGGATCTCATTGTCGCCCCGGTATACGACACCGTCGAGGTCGCATACGACGTTTCCCGGCACCTCTAGCCGATCCCCTCAAAGAAGTTCTCAACAGTCCGGTCGAGCAGTTGATAGGTGCGGTGAAGAGACTCGACGCTCACCCTCTCGTTCCTTCCGTGGAACATGGCGAGGAACTCGGGAAACTCGATGCGATCGTCGTACCAGCCGACCCCGTAGCCAACGACACCTCTATCGCGGAAGAACCGGAGGTCGGTGGTGACGGGGGTCAGGGTCGGCACGACGCGCCGGGACCCGGCCAACGACTCGAACGAGGCAACGATCGCATCCCAGAGCGGCCCCTGCGCCGGACTCGATGATGCCTGGTGATCCATGACGGGGTCTATCCGGATTCTGTCGCGATCCGTTCCGAGAACCTTGGCGAGATGATTATCGACCGTTGAGCCATCCTGCCCGGGCAGGGCGCGAAAATCCACCTCTGCTCTTGCGGTCTCCGGAACGACGTTCGACTTGATCCCGGCGTTCATGACGTTGGGGCTGACGGTCAGGTGAGTACAGGCGTGAACGTAGCGGGCGAGTCCCATGGATTCGGCAGCGAGATCCTCGATGACCTGATCGATCTGGTCCGGGTCCAACAAACCGGCGGCGGTCTCCTCCGGCAGCCGGAGGCCGTCAACGAAGGCCCGCCATTCATCCGAGATGACCACCGGTGATGGTGCCTCCGCCAGGCTCGCCATGGCTCTGGCCAGAGGGACGAGAGCGTTGTCCGTCCCGTACGGCTGACTTCCGTGACCGGGCGTGCCCGACGATTCGAGCGTGCGCCAAAACGGCCCTTTCTCCCCGACGTTGACGGGGTACGCCGGTGTGTCGGACAGAGGAAGCACCGGATATGCGACCTCATTGAGGACGTAGTCACAGGCGAGCTCTTCCCAGTGATTCTCAGTCAGGTAGTGCGCCCCGAGTTTCGCACCTGCCTCTTCATCGGCGACCCCGAGGAAGAGCAGATCCCCGGGCGGCTGGGGTGCCTCCCCGGTCAGATATCGCTTGAAGACCGCGGCCATCGCGGTGGTGACGTTGAGCATGTCAACGGCACCGCGTCCCCACACGAAGCCGTCGTGAATCTCGCCCGAGAAGGGATCGTGGGCCCAGCCGGACGCGTCCGCAGGAACCACATCGAGATGTCCCATCAGCATCAACCTCGGCGCGGACCGATCCCGGCCGGCCACCCGGTAGAGCACGCTGCGGCGGCCGGGATGCGGTTCGAAGATCCTTCCCGGTCCGCCCAGAAACCGGGCGAGGGTGTCGACGGATCGATGTTCGTGGCCACCGTCCGGTGTTCCGTCGTTGACGCACTCATTCCGGATCAGAGTTCCCAGCAAGTCGGCCAGAGCGTCAGCCTGCATCAGACCGGCTCCGCAGGACGGCGATCAACTCGAGCATGGACGATGTGACGGGCAACGCTTCGATCTGCTGCAGAGGGACCCAGGCGACGGCGGCGGCGTCGTCACCTGCCGAGAGTTCCCCGGCCACGACGCTGGCTTCGAAATCGAGCAGAACGAAGTGCCAGTCGGGTCCGACGGTCTGGCCACTCCACAGCAGGTCGCCAACTTCAACGATCAGACCTGTCTCTTCGAGGACCTCCCTGGCGACGGCATCTTCAAGCTGTTCACCCCAGCGCACCTTGCCGCCGGGGATTGCCCACTCGCCGGCCCTCGGTGGGCGCCCTCGTTCGACCATCAGCAAAGCTCCGTCGCGGACGATGACGGCGCCGACCCCCACCCGGGGAACCCGGTCCGGCCATTCGTCGATCAACGCTTTCTCCGGTGCATGGTTATCGAACGGGCGGAGAATCCGGCCCGTTCGAAGAAGTTTTTCGCGAGGCGATGGCCGGGCAACACCGGCGCGTCGAATCGCTCCGCGCCCGCCCGCGCGAGGTCCGCCAGGGCGACGTCGAGCAGTGCCTCTGCGATCCCGACCTCTCTCGCTTCCGGTTCGGTGAACAAGAGGTCGATCACTCCGACTCGCTCTCCTTGAGCCTGCTCGAGAAGCGACCGGAGGTGTGCAAACAGGAATCCGAGGGGTACCGAGTCGATGGTTGCAACATAAACGAACCACTCGCCTGATTCGATTCTGGCGCCGATCGACAGATCAATTGGTTCGTCGATACCGTCCGCTAGTGGCCACATCTCGTGGAGGTCGACCATTTCCCGCTCCAGGCGGCGATACATGCGGATGATCTCGGGGAGATCAGCCGGCCCGGCCGTTCGTACTTCTATCACCTGTGCGAGCGTAGTCGACCGAAGCGGCGTTGCAGACCCCAGCGCGTCACCAGCCACATCGCCTCGAGGACGATGCCACCGCTCATCTTCGAAGTGCCCGCCATGCGGTCCTTGAAGCTGATCGGTACTTCCACGATCGAACACCCGGTGTCGACGGCTCGAAGCGCCATCTCCACCTGGAATCCGTAGCCCGACGCGCCACAGGTATCTGCGTCGAGCTGCCTCAGACAGTTCGCGCGGTAGGCACGGAACCCGCCCGTGGCGTCGTGAATCGAGATTCCCAACGCGACGCGGGCGTAGAGGTTGCCTCCCCTCGAGAGGAGGCGACGATGCCACGGCCAGTCCGGGGTGGATCCACCCGGTACGTATCTGCTTCCGAGAGCCAGGTCGGCTCCCCCATCGAGCGCTTCGATCAATCTGGGCAGGTCGGTCGGATCATGAGAGAAGTCGGCATCCATCTCACAAACGACGTCGGCTCCCGATGCGAGCGCGACGCGGAAACCGTGCGCGTATGCAGGTCCGAGGCCCTGTTTCTCCGCTCGATGGACGACCTCCAGACGCGGTTCGGATGCTGCAAGACGGTCTGCAAGGGCACCCGTACCGTCGGGAGAGGAATCATCGACTATGAGAAGCCGGTATCCGTGATCGAGTACCGCCGGAACGAGGCTGGGAAGGTTCGCGATCTCGTTGAAAGTTGGAACTACGACCGTGACGGTGTCAGGACGCACAGTCCGTGCAGATCATCTTGCGCCGGTTCGCCAGCTGGCTCGTTCGCTTCACGAGGAAGCAGGAAGAGCATACGAACTCATCCCTCTGCGCCTGCTGGGCGTCGAGGTTCATGGTCAACTCCTCGCGCTGGATGGCACGCAGCTCGGCTACCTCATCCACCAGCAGGGCCTCGGCGGCTTCCTCGTCGAGAAGCTCGAGTTCCTCTGCTTCTAGTTCTTCGAGGGCTTCCGTCTCGGTCTCCGAGTCGATGTCGTCATCTTCCTCTTCGTCATCGGATACGTCGTCCACATCGTCGATCTCCGCGACGAGGTCGTCGTCGAGGTCGTCGTCGAGGTCGTCGTCCAGGATGTCGTCGTCGAGTTCCGCCTCGAGTTCTTCGTCATCGAGGACGTCATCCGGGTCTGTCAGAACGTCATCTGAAGGCATGTTCTTCTCCGTCGAGCGGCAGGAGTATAGGTCTCCGACTCGGTTGTCCGGTTTCTATCGCAAAAGCCTATCCCCACGGGGCGAGGACTTCATCGGCGCTTGCATACTAGATCTTGAAATCGATGCCGTTTGGGATGATGCGCGCCTTCAGAGGAGTCACTCCGAGAGGCTCACCGTCGGCCTCAACAGGCCAGGGAAGCTCGCACTCGACGGACACTTCTTCGGCTGCCATGCGATGCACGCCCGGGTGGCTGCCGTGCATTCCGACCTTGATCTTCTGAAAGACGGGAACAGCATTTCGCCTCCGGATGTTGAATGCCTGCACATCGAGTTTGCCGTCGCGCAACGATGCTTTCGGGGCGATGTTGAGACCGCCACCGAAGAACTGGCCGTTGGCGGCAACCACGGCGAGAGCGGCACCTTCATAAGAACGCCGCCCCGCTTGCACTCTCACCTGTGCGGCGGCGAACCTCGGCAGGGTTGCCCAAAAGGCAATCTGATACTTGGCGGCCCCGATGCGGCGCGGCAACCGTTCCGAAATCCCGGCGGTGGCGGCCCCGAGGCCGGCCTGCACCTCGTTCACGAACGCCCGCGTTCCCCAGGATCCCTCCGCGATACCCACGTCTACCGGGTATGTACGCTCACCGACGAGATGGGCGGAGGCCTCCTCCAGACGTTGCGGCAGCGCGAAGGTCCTGGCGAAATCGGACCCTGTCCCCGACGGAAGCAGGGCGACGACCGGCGGGCTGCTCCACTCCTTCTTCATCAGTGCGTCGACGACGACGTTGAGGGTGCCGTCTCCGCCCACGACTGCGAAGTGGGTCCAGCCGTCCCCGGCTGCATTCAGCGTGCGGTCTTGCATCGCTCCCGCGCCGTCCGGCGACTCTATGTCGCAGTCGATTCCGAACGCCGTCAAGGCGTCACGAGTCCGGTCTTCGAGTCGGTGCCGGTCACCGGCTCGAGGGTTGACCAGCACCTTCCAGGTGGTCACTCCTGTCCTCCTGCCGCCACGACTCCCCGATCCGTGTCCCGAATCGCCAGGCGCGCGAGATCCGCCAGGGCGGGAAACCCGTCGCGAATCTGTCGCAGCAAGTCGAGCACCTGCCTGAGATTACGCACAAAATCACCGGCTGCAACGCCCTCGTCCTCGAGAACCTCTTCGAGTGTGGAACCCGACGCCCACAGGAACACCGTTTCGGCATATCCAGCTTCGGGTTGCCGGGTGGGCTTCAGGCCTCTCGCGTGTTCCTCTTCGACGAGAAGACGCCACTTGGCTTCGATGAACTTCCAGCGTTCCTCGAAGGAACGCGTCGGAGAGATGAACCCCTCACCCGAGCCGCGCGGGTCGTACACGAAGATCGAGGCGAGAGCGGCGAGTTCTGCGGCCGAAACGCCTACGAACGCTCCGCCGCGAATCGATTCGGCGACCAGCAGGTCGAGTTCGTTGTAGACGAGCCGCAACTGCTCACCCTCTTCGGTCAGGTTCCAGCCGTCCACGTAGCCCAATACGCCGAGCAGATCCAGGATGGCGTCGAACTCCTCGACCAGGTCCGACTCGTCGCCGCCGACGTTTCGGCGACGGCGAGCTATGTCCTTCTCGAGTCGAAGTGCTTTCTGGGCTGTCCGAACGTGATCGGTCACGTCGGGACAGCTACCGACGGGGTGTCCACCGGATCTCTCAGATATCGTCCAACCCAGAATCTCCTCGGTCTCCGGCTCGAAAGCCTTCAGCAAGCGTCCTACCCGGTGATGAAACCGTTGGTCTTTGGGACGATAGGGCTGAGGAAGCTCGACTCTGCCGAGGCGAGTTGACCCGGGGGCGAGCTCACGAACCCTGATTCGACGCACTTTCCCCGTCGGCCCCACTACGACGAGTCGCGGGTCGGACGATCGCCACCGGTCGCGTTGCAACACCACCATTCGATCACCTTCGCGTCCACCGCCCGGTTCGATCACATCGCCCGATTCGAGTTCGAGGACCCCGCGTCCCGAACGGGCAACGTCCGCACCCGACATCTCGAGAAACGCGAATACGTCCCCGCGCTCACATACGGCCGATGCCCGCAGCCTGGAAAGCTCCTTCTCGAGATTCACGATTGCGTCCAGCGCCGCCTGCGCCGCGCTCCGGCGCTGGAACTGAGCAAACGAGGACTCGAGGAGGCGTTGGGCCTCCTCCTGCTCGTAGTTGGCAACCAGGTTGGCGGCCATGTTGTAGGTGGGCCGGAAGCTGGATCGAAGGGGATGAGCTCCGGCCGCGGCAATCGAAGCGACACGATCGAAACCAACGAACGGCGAGTACAAGGCGACGCCGAAGCCGTGATCGTCGATACCGCGCCTTCCCGCCCTCCCGGTCAGCTGTGTGTAGTCACCGGGCGCGAGGAGTTCGTGAGTCTCGCCGTTGAACTTCGTCATGCTCTCCAGCACCACCGTCCGGGCAGGCATGTTTATCCCCAGCGCCAGTGTTTCGGTCGCGAAGACAACCTTCACGAGGCCGGCCGTGAACGCCTCTTCAACGGCTTCCTTGAACGCCGGAACCATCCCGGCATGGTGGGCGGCAACACCGGATTCGAGTTGACCGAGCCACCGGTCGAAACCGAGGGCGCGCATGTCCCGGGTGGCGAGATGAGCCGTTCGCCGATCGACGATCTCCCTCAACCTCTCGCGATCGTCCCGATCGACCAGCCCGAGCCCGGCTGAAGCCAGCGTGGCCGCCGCCCCGTCGCACCCCGCCCGGCTGAAGATGAAGTAGATGGCGGGAAGCATCTCCGCCCGCGCCAGGTGCTCGACTACGTCTAGCCGGCGTGGCGTGACGAATCTTCTGCGCCGGCCCTTCTGCTGACTCAGAAGGCGGTCAACTGCCGGGTTCGGGCGCGGTCTCTTCTCACCGACAAACGTAGGGAACAGCTTGAGCGGGTCTTCGGCCCACAGATCCTTCACGGAATAGAGGCTCTCGAGCGGCACCGGCCGCTTCGTTTCCACGACCAGAGATGTGGAACCTCTTCTCTCCCGCACCCAGTCGGCCAGTTCGCCGGCGTTGGCGATGGTCGCCGACAGACAGACGAGACGTATGTGGTCCGGCGCATGAATGATGATTTCTTCCCAGACGGGCCCCCTCACCGGATCCTGCAGGTAATGGACCTCGTCGAGAACGACCGTCTCGACGGAAGACAGAGCGTCGGACTGAAGATAGATCATGTTTCTCAGAACTTCGGTGGTCATGACGACAACCGGCGCCTCACCGTTGATCGAGTTGTCCCCGGTCAGCAATCCGACCCGTTCCTGCCCGTATACGAGAGACAAATCCGCGAACTTCTGGTTGCTGAGCGCCTTGATCGGGGTCGTGTAGAAGGCTCGGCCGCCGCCCTCGACGGATCTGTGAACCGCTGCCTCGGCGATGAGGGTCTTTCCCGCTCCCGTCGGAGCGGATACCACAATTGACTCGTTCCGCTCCAGAATCTCGAATGCCCGTCTCTGGAACTCATCCGGCTCGAATGCGAGTTGCGAGACGTACCGGTCGAGGCTCATTTCCTCAGGGTCCACCTGATCAGCCAGATGGTTATCTCGTAGAGGAGGTAGAGCGGACCGCTCAACAAGAGCAGCGTATAGGGATCCCCCGTCGGCGTGACCACGGCTGCGACGACCACGATGATCGTCACAGCCCATCGGCGGTTGTCGGCCAGCTTCTTGGACGAAACCAAGCCGGCTGCCGCCGTCGCGAACAGGAAGACCGGGAACTCGAACGAGAGACCGAATACGAGGAGAAAGAGAGTTACGAACTTCAGGTACTCGGTTATCTGCAGCCGGAACTCCACGTCCAGCACAGAAGCGAAGAACTCCAGACCGCGCGGCAGGACCGAGTAGGCGAAGACGACACCGCCCGCGAACAAGACGACGAGGGCCGCCACGATCGGGATGGTCCACTTGCGTTCTCTCTTGCTCAGCGCCGGATTTATGAAGGCCCACAACTGGTACAAGAGAACGGGGCTGGCGAGGAGCAAACCTCCGAAGAAGGCCAACCGCATGGCCGATCCGAAGGCCTCGGTCGGCTTGAGTGCGATCAGCTCGTTGTCGCCGCCTATGTCACGGTAGGGCTGAACCAGGATGTCGAGAATCCAGTCGCGAAACACGAACGCGACAATCGACGTGACCACCAGGGCCAATGAGGACTTGACGACGCGCCAGCGGAACTCCTCGAGATGCTGGAGAATGGTCTGGCGACGCTCGTCGTTCAATCGGGATCCCCATCGAGCAGGTCCTCACCGGCATCTATCCGGTTGAGGTCTTCAAGAGCCTCTTCCGGGGTCGGGCCGGTCGGGGCCACCGGACCAACCCACTCAGCTTTAGCGTCCCGGCCGAGATTCTTGACGTCACCCTCGATATCCGCGAGCGGCTTTTTGAAATCCTTCTTCAGGTCATCGAGAGGGCCCTTGAGGTCCTTCTTGATCTGCTCGACCGGGCCGGTCAGTTCCTTCTTGATCTCCTGAATGGGCTCGTTGATGACGGCGACTTCCCGCTCGATCCCCCGCCGGAAGTCGCGCGAGATCGTTCGCAACTCGCGCGCCCACTGGCCCGCCTTGCGGCTGATCTCGGGCAGCCTGTGCGGGCCGAAGACGATCAGAACGACGAGACCGATGATCGCGAACTCAGTGAGAGAAACATCTGGCATGTGCTCGACATGCTAGGAGGATTCGCAGGGTTGTCGCCTCAGGAGTCCGGCCGGCGAGTCTGAATGCGTAACGGCCGTCGCCGGCACCGCCCTTGGAGGGTCACCAAACGCCCGAAAGCGGTCGTCGATCAGGTGGCGATGAGGCGAACGAGATCTTCTTCACCCTGCATAGCCAGCGCAAAGGCGGCGATCTCGTCTTCTGTTATCGGGTCCGTCGGGAGCACGTCGTATGCAACGCCGGTGGCGAGCAGCACACTCACAACACGGGCATTGGCCGGTCGACGCTGGATGTGGTCGCATTCAGGGCAAGTGAATCGGTAGTTGCCTGCGTCCTTCATCGGGTCGAGTTCGAGTCGCAAGTCCTTGGGGTGCAACTCGATGTCTCCGCACATCCGACAGGTGGTTTTGATGGTGGTCATCTTCTCGGTTCTCCGCGACCGTCTACTTGTCACAGGTATCGGTGGCGCGAGGCGCGAACTGAAGAGGTTTCGCGACGGCAGGGGCAGATTCGTGGTGCTAGTCCCCGGACCCGTACCGCGTCAGGATCCTGGCACGAAGGTCGGAGAGCGCTTCGGCAACGCCCGGGCCTTCGACGAGCTCCGCTTCGTTGCCGAGCCTCAGCAGAAGGCGAGCTATCACCGCGACGTCGCCGGCAGAGAACCTGATGACCAGACCGGTCGTGTCGTCTTCCACGATCTCGATCGGGTAATACTCGGCGACCCACCTCGCCCGGTTGGTCAGCCGGATCGTGGCCCGTACGTCATCTTCGCCCGGCAGATACCTGACCTCGACCGCCGGCGGATGCTCGGGTTTGGCGAAGGCCTCGTCGGTGAAGTTCGCCTCTCTGATGCGATCCACCCGGAAGATTCGCTCACCTCCTGCGGATCGGCAATAGGCCGACAAATACCAGTTGCCGAGGGCGGACGCGACACTCCAAGGCTCGACCGATCGCTCTTTTGTCTCGCCTTTGCCGAGCGACGCGTAGACGATGTCTACGACGTGACCCTCGGCTGCAGCCTTGCGGAGCAGGCCCACGAGCTGCGGTTCACCTGCCAGGTCCACGGTGAGTACCTCTGCGCCGTCCGGCGTCAGTGCCGCACTGAGCTTCTCAACCGCACGCTCGAGAGAAGGAGGTGCTTGACCGCTGCTGATAACCGCCAGGCCGGAAGCCAGCAGACCCAGACCCTCGGCAGGTGTGAGCCGCAACGGTCTGGCGAAATAGTCGGCCATGTCGACGACGACCTCATCGTCTTCCACATAGGCGACCATCAGATCACCGGGACCGTAGCCGGGGAGCCCGCAGACGAAGACGAGATCGAGATCCGCTATCAACTCTTTGCCGGAATAGCCGAAGCGCTCGCACACCTCGTCCACGGTCGCTCCCGGGTTGGCTATTACCCACGGCAACATCGACAGGATCCGATTCAAGCGTTGGGCGGTCCGGTTCATGCGACCCCTCCGACGCGTTGCACGAGACGGGTCCGCAGCGCCGCCGGAGCCAGTACCTCCGCCTTGTCCTCGAAGACCAGCAACCAGCCGATGAATGCGTCTTCGTTGGCGACATCCATCTGTGCCGTGATCGATCCGTCAGCGTGGTGTTCTCTCACTGCGTTGGACGGGAGTTGCCGCTCGGCCCACCATGAAACTTCCGCATCGAAACGAACCTCCGCCCGGACATCCTCCTCACCGGCCTCCCACGGTGCGCGTGGGATGGCATCCGAAGCCTTGAAGCCGGGAGGACGGTCGAATGCGCGGGGCTCGGAGGTCACGATCATGTGCGACGTCTTGTCGACCCGGAATGCCCTGACGCCTTGCCCCGGCGCATGTCCGACCAAGTACCAGTGGCCGCGCTGGTGAACCAGGCCATACGGGTGCAAGCGACGGCCGCTGCCTCGGTAGGTGAACTCGAGGACGGAACGATCTGCGACCGCTTGAAATGCCGTCGCCAGCCCGGCGGAGCCGAGGCCCAGTTCGGCTGCGAGAGGCTCGCCGCCTCCTGAGAACGGAATCCCACCCAGCTTCAGGAGAGCATCGGGACCCTGAGGTTGCCCGCCGAGCCGAACGATCTGCGCGGCGAGCCAGAGTGCTGTGCGTTCTTCATCGGTCAGGCCCGGATCGTCGAGCTGATACTCGTCCGGAGGGAGGAAGTAGCCGAACTCCACCTCCCAGATGTCCGTCGGCCGGAGTTCCAGCGGGATGCCCATCTCGCGCAGGAGATCCTTGTCCCGCTCGAACATGCGATGGAACGCCTCGTCGCTCTTGTCCTCGTAGCCGGCAACGGTGTGCCGAATCTCATCGGCGGTGACCGGCCGTCCCGCCGTGAGTAGACAGGCGAGAAGGTTCAACAGGCGTTCTAGAACGTTCTTCATTCCCGCGACAGGGTACGTCCCGTCGGCCGCAGGGGGAAGGACCTCGGCCGCCGGATCGGGATCGATTGAAGGGCCGGCGGTGCCTCCCCTCGCGTTGCCGGCACCCGGCGGCGACTAGAGGCTCGAAATGAGCTTGTCGACGCGTTCATCCTGCGATTTGAACGGGTCTTTGCACAATACGGTTCGCTGTGCCTGGTCGTTCAGCTTGAGGTGCACCCAGTCCACCGTGTAATCCCGCTGCTTCTGCTTGGCGGCGCGAATGAAATCACCCCGCAGGCGGGCCCGGGTGGTCTGCGGCGCCCTCTCGATCGCATCTTCGATCGCACGGTCGGTGACCACCCGATCAACGAACCCCTTCCGATCCAGCATGTAGAAGAGGCTGCGCCTGCGGGTCACGTCGTGATAGCTGAGGTCGATCATGGCGAGCCGGGCACTCGACATGGACAACCGGTGGCGTTCGCGATAGCGCTCGATGAGGTGGTATTTCATCACCCAGTCGACCTCACGATCGAGCCGGAGCGGATCTTTCTCGAGGTTGGTCAGGAGGTGTTCCCACATCTCGACGGCACGCTGAACCGGCGCCGGGAATCCGACCGTGCGGGAGTAGCGGAGGGCCCGGTCGAAGTACTCCCATTGAATGTCGAGGGCATTCAGTTCTCTCCCGTTCTGGAGCTTGATGGGCCGCCGGCAAGTGATGTCGTGGCTGATCTCCCTGATCGCTCGGATCGGATTCTCGAGAGCCAGGTCCCGGAACACGACGTCGTCTTCGAGCATCTGCAGGATCGCCGCCACCGTTCCAACCTTCACAAACGTGGCGTACTCGGACATGTTGGAATCGCCTGCGATGACGTGCAGCCTTCGATAACGCTCTGCGTCGGCGTGAGGCTCGTCCCTGGTGTTGATGATCGGGCGACTCCTGGTGGTTGCGGACGACACCCCCTCCCAGATGTGTTCGGCGCGCTGAGCGATGCTGAAGGTCGTCCCGCGGGCGGTCTGGAGCAGCTTGCCGGCGCCTGTGAATATCTGCCGGGACACGAGAAACGGAAGCAAGGTGTCGACGGTTCGCTGGAAGTCGCTGTGACGGCTGAGCAGGTAGTTCTCATGGCATCCGTAGGAGTTGCCTGCAGAATCCGTGTTGTTCTTGAAGAGATAGATCTCACCCTTGATCCCCTCCTCTTCCAGCTGCTCCTCGGCTGCGCTCACCAGGTCTTCGAGTATCCGCTCGCCCGCCTTGTCGTGGGCGACGAGGTCGTAGAGGCTGTCGCATTCAGGGGTGGCGTATTCAGGATGAGATCCCACGTCCAGATACAGGCGTGAACCGTTCTCGAGGAAGACGTTCGAAGAGCGTCCCCAACTCACGACCCGGCGAAAGAGATAGCGAGCCACCTCATCGGGGCTGAGACGTCGCTGCCCGCGCAAGGTGCAGGTGACCCCGTATTCGTTTTCGAGCCCGAAGATGCGACGCTCCATGAAGCCAGCGTACTGCTACGGCTGCGAAAGAGGACCGCGCCGCCCTGACGATGGGCCGGACCGCTGCCGCTTCAATCCCGTTCCAGGAACCCGCTCAGCCGGCCAGTTCGGCCTCCGAGAGGCGACGGAATGTCCGCCGGCCGCGGGTCCGGTCCAAGACGGCACCTTCCCATCCTTCGATACCAGGATCGCTGTTCAGCGACCGGAACGCTTCCTTGGCGATCTCCAGTGCTCGTTCGTAGGACTGACCTGTTTCGAAGTGACTGCGGAGATACGCGACCAGTTCCTCTGCCTGACCCCCGATTGCCCCCACTTCGTGCTCGTCGGACAGGGTGCCGTCGTAGAGAATCTTGAACATGTCCGAGCCGGTCTCGGATATGCCGACCACGAGGATCTCGACCTCATACGGCTTGACCTCATGCGTGAAGATGTTTCCCAGGGTCTGTGCGAATGCATTCGCCAGCCCTTTCACGTCGACATCGGGGCGGCCGTACATGTATCCCTTGATGTCTGCGTGTCGGATGCCGGCCACCCTGAGGCTCTCGAACTCGTTGTAACGGCCGACGCCGGCAAAGGCGATCCGGTCGTAGATCTCGGAGAGCTTGTGCAGCGTCCGGCTGGGGTTCTCGGCCAGCAGAAGCGCGCCCTGGTCGAACTCGACGGCTGCGATGCTCCTGCCGCGGGCAATGCCCTTCCTCGCATATTCGGCGCGATCTTTGATGAGTTGTTCCGGTGGAACGTAGAAAGGCATGCTCATCGCACGGCCTCCAACGCGGCAATCGCAACAGGTTGTATCCGAGCCTCGTCCAGTTCGTCGTACCCGGACGATCCGACGGTCACAACGGTCGGAAAGATACCGCGGCGCGGGTCGGGCCCGGCCGTGGCCACATCCTGCTCGGCGGCTGCAACCAGGGCCTCCATGGCCAGAGAGAGGGCTTCGGGCTCCTCCAGATCGGGGCGGTAGCGATTACGCAGGTAGGACCGGGCCTCACGAGATCCGGAACCCGTCGCACCAAAGTCTTCTTCTTCGTAGCGTCCGCCGATCACATCGAAGGTGAACAGGCGCCCAACTTCCTCGAGTTCGTCGTATCCGGCAAAGAGAGGAACGACCACGAGGCCCTGAAATACCATCGGCAGCTGTTGGCGGACCATACGGGCCAGGTGGGTCGCCTTGCCCTCGAGGCTCAACCGGGAGCCCTCGAGCTTCTCGTAGTGCTCTAGTTCGGTTTGAAACAATCTGACCATGTCCACCGCCAGGCCGGCTGTGCCGGAGATCGCCACGACGCTGAACTGGTCGGTGGGGAAGACCTTCTGCATGCGCCGGTGGGCTACCGAGTAGCCCTCGGTGGCCTGCCGGTCGCCGATCATTACGACTCCGTCCCTGTAGCGAGCCGCCAGTACCGTCGTCGCTTCGGGAGTTTCCAGGGAGCCCAGGTTGGCGGCGTTCACCGGCCAGGTTGGCTCGAGCTGCAGAGATCTGAGCAGCTGTGTGAAACCGGGTCCGTCGGAGAAATCGAGGCCCTTGGGCATGAGTCGATGGATCACTCGCCGCCTTTCTGAACGTAGTTCTTGACGAACTCCTCGGCGTTTTCCTCGAGCACCGAGTCGATTTCGTCGAGAAGTTCGTCGATCTTCTCGGTAGCCTCCGACACCTTCGTGTCGACGGCGATCTCTTCGGATTCAGACGTCTTCGCGGCCGGTGTCTGTTGCTTCTTCTGTTCCTGCTCGGCCATCACTACCTCCAAGCGCTGCGAGGAGGCCGGCTGCGTTTGGTGAGCCGTCGAGCAACTCTTCCACGCGTTCCCTGCCTCCTCTCAAGGGTTCCATCATAGGCACCCGCTTGAGTGAACTTTCGCCGGTGTCGAACACCAGGGAGTCCCAGTTGGCGGCAACGAGCGCCTCGGGATACCGGGACACGCATTCGCCGCGAAAATAGGCTCTCGTCCCTTCGGGCGGCCGGCGCGTTGCCGTATCTACCTCTTCATCTGTGAATAGCCGTCTCAGAGCACCCCGCCGGACGAGGCGGTGGTAGATACCTCGATCCGGATCGATGTCGTGGAACTGGAGGTCGAGTGCCCGGAGTTTGGCGTCGCTCCAGTTGAGGCCGTCGCGTTCCCGCATCGCGTCGAGCACGCGGTACTTGGCCGACCAGTCGAGACGATCTGCCGTGGAGAGCGGGTCGCGTTCCAGGTCGTCCAGGATGCCACCCCACTCCGCCAGCAGGCGGTCGTGCTCTGTGCCGGACTGTTCGGCGTATTTGGTGAGCCATTCGCTGTACTGCCGCTGCAACTCGAGCGCCGTCGCCGTGGTGCCGTCGGCCAGTTTCAACGGGAGCCGCATCTCCAGGTCGTGACTGACCTGCCAGCAGGCGTCGACGGGATCCTGCAGAGTGATGAAGTCCGGCAGCGCTCCATCCTCGACTGCTGCCAGGAACAAGGCCGTTGTGCCGACCTTGAGGAAGGTCTGCACTTCCGACATCGTCGCATCGCCGATGATCACGTGCAGGCGCCGGTACTTCGAGGGTGTTCCGTGCGGTTCGTCGCGCGTGTTGATGATGGGCCGCTTCAGGGTCGTTTCGAGGCCGACCTCCTCTTCGAAGAAGTCGGCCCTCTGCGTGACCTGGAAATCTGTGTGCGGCCGGCCGTTCTCGGATCCCAGTTTGCCGGAGCCGGTGAAGACCTGGCGGGTCACCAGAAAGGTGGTCAGATGTTTGATCACCTCGCCGAACGGCAGTTGCCTGGCAAGGAGGTAGTTCTCGTGCGCTCCGTAGGAGTTGCCTTTGCCGTCAGAGTTGTTCTTGTAGAGCGCAACGACCTGTCCGGCGGGAACCAACGCCTGGGCACTGCGCCCGGCTCTCGCCATGACGACCTCACCGGCCTTGTCGTGTAGCGCAGCCTGGAGCGGGTCGAGGCATTCGGGCGTTGAATACTCGGGGTGGGCATGGTCCACATACAGGCGCGCACCGTTTGTCAGAACCACGTTGGGAATGCCGGCGTCGAGATCCGCCGGAGCTCGCGACTCGAACCCGAAGCCGCGTGCATCCCGGCCCGGCGACTCTTCCTCGAAAGACCACTTCACCCGTGCGGAACGGCCCTGATAGGCGTTTATGACGAGGCCTGATGCGACGGCAGGATTGAAGTTGGGCTGGTTCCTGACCGTTATCCCGAACTCGGTTTCGGTCCCTATGACCTTTGGTAACGCCACTACAGATACTGGCCGGTGGTGGTCGTCTCGATCGTCTTCGACTGGGACTCACCTTCGATCAAGGTCCGCACATAGACGATCCGCTCGCCCTTCTTGCCGGAGATCTTCGCCCAGTCGTCGGGGTTCGTCGTATTCGGGAGATCCTCGTGCTCCCGGAACTCCTGTTTGATCGCAGCCAGCAAATCGGTGGTTCGAATACCCACCTCGCCGGTCTCGATCTCTCGCTTGATTGCGTCCTTCTTCGCCCGCCTCACGATGTTCTCGATCATTGCGCCGCTGGAGAAGTCCTTGAAGAAGAGGATCTCACGGTCACCGTTGGCATAGGTGACCTCGAGGAACCGGTTCTCATCACCCTCGCCGTACATGCGCTCAACGGTCTGTTTGATCATGTCCCCGATCATCTCCGCCGCTTCATCCTCGTGCGCAATGAGTTCACCGGGATCGAGGGGCAAAGCGGGGGTGAGGTATATCCGGAAGATCTCCCTGGCTGCCTCTTCGTCTGGTCGATTGATCTTGATCTTCACGTCGAGCCGACCGGGTCGCAGGATGGCCGGATCGATCAAGTCCTCCCGATTCGAGGCTCCGATGACTATCACGTTCTTCAGGCTCTCCACACCGTCGAGTTCGGAGAGCAGTTGGGGAACGATCGTGGACTCCACGTCCGACGAGACGCCCGTGCCGCGTGTTCGAAACAGTGAGTCCATCTCATCGAAGAAGACGATGACGGGTACCCCCTCGTCCGACTTCTCCTTGGCCCGCTGGAAAATCAGCCGGATCTGGCGTTCGGTCTCGCCGACGTACTTGTTGAGCAGTTCGGGGCCCTTGATGTTCAGGAAGTACGACCTCGCGTCGTCCCGGCCCATCCGTTTCGCAACGGCCTTGGCGAGGCTGTTGGCCACAGCTTTCGCTATCAGCGTCTTGCCGCAGCCGGGTGGGCCGTAGAGCAGAACGCCTTTCGGCGCCTCGAGATCGTATTTGTCGAAGAGACTCTTGTGGACGTAGGGAAGCTCGACGGCATCCCGTATCGTCTCGATTTGATCTCTCAGTCCCCCGACCATCTCGTAGGTGATGTCGGGCACTTCTTCGAGGACGAGCTCCTCGACCTCCGGCCGAGCCAGTTTCTCGTGCACGAGGCCGGCCTTGCCGTCTATGCGCACATGATCGCCCGCACGCAGAAACTGGTCGCGCATCGGTTCGGCGATCTCCACCACTCTCTCCTCATCGCCATGACCCACGACGATCACCCGGTGCTCGTCGAGCCGCTCCTTGACGGTGGCGATTTCACCGGTCGGGTCGAAATGCCTGACGTCGACCACGTTGAACGACTCGTTGAGGAGCACTTCCTGGCCACGCTGAAGTTGCTTGACCTCGATCGCCGGCTGGGCATTCACCCGCATCTTGCGTCCGGCGGTCAGCAAGTCAACCGTGCCGTCGTCATTCACATTGAGGACCGTTCCGAAAGGGTTAGGAGGTGTAGTCAGCTTCTCGACCTCGTCCCGCAACAGCGACAATTGCTCGCGAGCTTCTTCGAGCACGGCGGTGAGGCGTTCGTTCTGTTCGGCAGCTCTGCGGATCTGTGCCTTCTGCTCGACCAGCCGCTCTTCGAGAATTCGGACGTGCTTGGGAGCATCCAGGAGTCGAGCGCGAAGGGTTCCTATCTCAGCTTCGAGCTCTGCGACTTTGTCGAGAAGATCTCTGATGTGACCCGGGTCCCGGGGTTCTTGCGTCATCGTCCACCTCTCTTTGCAGTATACGGATGCCCCCACTTTGTAAAAGGGACTGGTTGGTGTTCCGCTACTGGGGAGCCGTGTTGTAGGATGACGCTTCGCAAAACACCGAACCAGGAGTTCGACATGAAGGTGTGGATCGATCAGGATCTCTGCACAGGAGACGGTCTCTGCGAGGAGATCGCCCCCGATGTATTCGTAATGCTCGATGACGGCCTCGCCTATGTGCGCGAGGGCGAGAAGATTTTTGCTGCCGAAGCCGGAAACCCGCAAGGAGCCGACGGGCTCGCTGTGGTGCCGGAAGGCCAGGAGGATGTGACCGTTGAGTCCGCCGAGGAGTGCCCCGGCGAATGTATCTTCATCGAGCCGTAGGCTCTTGACCTTCTGCCGAGCCTGATACCGAATCGGAGTCCTCGGACTCCGATTCTTCTCGGTTTCTCCCGGGCGCGACCTTTCTCGCCACACAGATGAAGCCGGTATGCCCGACCATTTGATGGTCCGGGCGAACGGACCTTCCCTGAACGTTCCATGTGCGAAGTAGGGCTTCGAACGCCAGCACATCCTCGAAGCAGCCACTCATCCGAAGCGATTCAACCGTCTGCTGGAGCTGCGGGACCGTCGGCACATAGGCGCAGAACACCCCTCCCCCGCCCAGTCCACGCGTAGCCGGCTCGACACTGTGCCACGGTTCCGGAACATCCAGCACGATGCGATCCGGTCGAACCTCGAGTATCTGCTCCTCAACCTCCCCGACCCGTAAGTCCAGGTTGTCTGGGATTCCCCCGAGCCAGCGGCTGATGGTCTTCTTGGCGTGGTCGGCGTGGTCATCACGTCGCTCGACGCTCACGACCCTGCCGGTCGAGCCAACCGCTCTCAGAAGCCCCAGAGTCAGGGCTCCAGAACCGGTCCCCGCCTCGAGAACGACCGAACCGGGTGCAATGTCCGCATAGACCAGGATCGGGCCCAGGTCCTTCGGGTAAACCACCTGGGCGCCCCTTCGCATCTTGAGGACGTAGTCCGACAGTCGCGGCCGAAGCACGACGAACTCCGCGCCGCCGGTCGACGAGACACGCGATCCGTCTTCGATCCCGATCAGGTCGTTGTGGTCGATGACGCCGTGATGGGTGTGAAAGGCTCCGCCTTCTTGCAGACGCAACAGAAAGCGGCGCTTCTTACCATCGATCAGGAGACACTGATCGCCGGCCCTGAATAGTTCCGTCATTGGCCCTCTCCGGTCGGCCTCGCCGCACGGTCCTGGAGTTTGCAGAACGCGCACACGTCACCGGTGGTCGGTGATCCGCACACGCTACAGGCTGTGAGCTCCGGCCGTGGGCCTTCATTGAAGATCGGTGAGCCGCGCTCGAGGAAGCCGAATAGAAACCGCTGTTTGAATCCCGGGGTGTGCTGCTCCATGGCATTCAACTCTTCCTTGATCCGGTTCAGGGTGTTCCCGTGGGCCATCGGGCACTCGTCTATCTCATAGTCGATGCCGCGAATCACCGCATAGGCGGCCGTCTCCCGTTCGGCGACTCTGATCAGCGGCTTCACTTTGCGAGCCAGTCCCGAGTCGGTCTCGACCAGCACCGGGTGCTGACGGGCCAGGTAGTCGATGTTCCAAACGGCGACGTTGCTGAAGAGGGTGGCCGCTTCATCGTCCAGGTTGTGGCCCATGACCAGGACGTTGTATCCGTCCCTGCGTGCGATGGAGTTCAACACGTACCTCTTGGAAAGACCGCAGGCGGAACAAGCCGTGCGACTGGACGAAGCGGTCGCGGCCGGAATGTCGAAGCCGAACTCCTCTCGAAGATCGATCTCGGCCAGGTTGAGGCCACGCTGATCGGCAAACCTCCTGGAATAGTTGGCCGATTCGGCGCTGTAGGCCCCGATTCCCAGTTCCAGGTTCACGCCGTCCACCGCGTACCCGAGGTCGGTGAGGATCTCCCACAGCGCCAGGCTGTCTTTCCCGCCCGATACGCCGAGCAGAAGCCGATCTTCGGCGCCGAACATCTCGAAGTCGTCGATGGTCCGCTGCACCTGGCGGTGCACGTGCTCCACGAAATGCTCACCGCAGAACGCTGCATTGTGGCGGCGGACTTCTATCGCTGCCCGACCCCGACAAACTCGGCAGCGCATGCCTCAGCCGCCGGAGATGACGGGCCGAAGCTCGATCTCATCGGCATCATCGAGACGATCGGTTGACAACAGGAGTTCGCTCTGGCGGATCACCAGAACCGACTCGGGAAGAATGGACAGCTTCTCGAGCAACTGCCCGACGGTCAGCGGTCCCTGAAGCTCTTCTTCTCGCCGGGGGTGGCGAAGAAGCACCTTCATGACAAGACGGAGAGAGCGGCCACCACCATTGTGAGAACCATGCCGATCACCACGACGATGACGACTGTTCTGATGAATCGTTGATTTCGCATGGACGGGTGAGTTTAGGTCGTATGCGGTCGTTCGTCGTCTGCGGATTGCGATTTGGGTCCGGCAGATTGCTAGCTTCAGGATCGATGAACCCGTTCACTTCCTTGAATCCACTGTCTGCAGGATTGACCAGGGCGTTTCGCGGTCTTCGTACGGGTGACCCGCAACTGATCCTGATGGGCGCCGCTTTGCTGGCGTATGCGTGGCTGCACAACCGGCCAACCGGCAAAGAGTTGATCTACAGGCGCAAGCTGAAGGCTGGAGAAGGAGTGCAGGTCAGGTTGAGGCAACCGGATGGAACTCAGACCCGGTAGACCTCAACGACGGCCTTGCCTTCTTTGCCCTTGCGGCGGCCGAATATGAAGGCGAACGCGACGATCGCGACAACGCCGACTGCCAGCCAGACGGCACTCGTCTTGGCGGCTTGCTTGGTCTCCTGAAGAGCGTCCTCGATCTGTTTCGCTTTCGCTTCGATGTCTGCGCGCGTAACCATCAGCGTGTAGCCCTCCAGATGATCAGACCGGCACTTCCTGCCAGGAGCAGGGTGGAAATGAAATAGGCGAGCGATTTCCACAGATCGCCCTCGGGCAGGATCATCACGAGCACCAATGCGAGTGCGACGCCGAGAAAGACGGCACCGAAGGCAAACAGTATCCCGGCCCCGATGCCCATGCCGGCCACGCGTCCGAGTCGTTTAGCCGGCTCGACGGTCTCCTGCATGATGTACTGCTTGGACAGATCTGTCAGTTCGGTGACCAGTTGTGGTAGTTCTTTTGCGCTGCTCATCTCGAGATCAGGCTACTCCTTCGATCGGGCCTGAGGGGAATCCGCAGAGTCTCCACGGTTCGGGCGGCGGGAAGGCGCCCACAAGCCGGACCCGGACCGTCTACCCTGCCACCTCGCATGCGCGGAGAGATCTGGCTTCAACGACCTCGCCCGGGCCGGGGTCGGCATCGGGCCGTTACCGGTCTCGGTGCGCGATTTCACCTGGTGTGGGCAGGTCAGGCGATCTCGCAGCTCGGAGATTACGTCGCCTACTTCACCATCCCGGCCTTCGTCAGGTACGTCATCACCGACCAGCCGTCCGACTTCGGACTGATCTATGCGGCCGAGAGCCTGCCGACGTTCCTGGTGGGAGTATTCGCCGGGGTGCTCCTCGATCGCCTGCGGCTCCGCCCGGTGATGATCGTGGCGGACCTGGTCAGAGCGGGAGCGTTCCTCGTGCTTGCCCGGATCGCCGCCGGCGCTTCGCCCGGCCTGTCGGCGGTTCTGGCCATCTCGTTTCTGGTCGGCACCTTCGCCGCAACCTTCACGAGTGCCCTGTTCTCCTTTCTCCCCGTGATCGTCAAGCCGGAACAGCTGGGTATCGCCAATGCCAGGGTCGCGCTGGTTCAGCAAGTCGCTTTCGTCGTGGGTCCGGCAGTCGGCGGCTTGATCGTCAGTTTCTGGGACTACACGACGGCTTTTGCCCTGAACTCGCTTACCTTCCTCGTCTCTGCCGTTTCGATCCTGGCCGTTGGTCCTGCCGCACGGGAGAGGAAGGCCGGCCGCGCCGGTTACCTGGCCGAGGCACGGGAAGGCTTCACGTACCTGTGGGAGGAGCGCCGGTTGCGTCTGCTGACGGCTGCGGGCGCGATATCCAACTTCGTGGTCGGTTTTCTCGAGTCCACCATCGTGTTGATCGGTGCAGACATCTTCGGAATCGTCGAGACAGACGAGCTGAGTCTCCTATACGTGGCCAGCGGTGTCGGAGGGATTCTGGGGGCGGTCTCGGCAGGCAGCGTCGGCAAACTGTTGGGCCTCGGTCGAACGCTCGTCGTCGGAATGATCGTCTTTGGATCCGGATTCACGCTCTTGACCTTCATGGACGCGCAGTGGCAGGTCCTGACGGTCATGACTGTGACGTTTCTCGGGCTCACGTGGATCAATGTTCCGCTAATCACCATGCGGCAGCTCTATACCCCCGACCGGCTGCTCGGACGCGTCACCTCAGCCTCTCGAGCGTTGATGTGGAGCACCCTGCCGATCGGCTCGCTCATCGGTACCCGGATTGCCGACTTCTTCGGGATCGAGACCATCGCCAGAATCGAACCCCTGTTCATCATCGCTTTCGGCCTCTACCTGATCTGGACGCCGATCTGGACCGCCACTGCAGAAAGAGCCGCTGCCGACTCCTGAAGGGTTCCGACCCTCGGGTAGCCTGGACCTGGAACTCGAGGAGGCCTGCCTTGACCCACGAAGTGTTCAATCAACCTCCGCCCCTGGTCGACTACAACCTCTTCCTGAGCGACCGGACCGTCGTCGACCATCTGCACCGATATCCGGTCGGATGGGCTTCAGAGCTCTTCGCCGAGTTCGGTGGGAGAATCGGATCGTCGGAGGTGCTCACGTGGGGATTCGACTCGAACCGCTATCCGCCGGTGCTGCAGACGCACGACCCGAACGGACATCGAATCGACGAAGTCGATTTCCACCCCTCGTATCACTCGTTGATGACTCTCTCCATGCAGTACGGATTGCATTCGTTGCCCTGGGAAAACGAGGCAGGTGCATACGTGGCCAGGGCGGCGCTCTTCTTCCTGATGGCCCAGGTGGAAGCCGGTCATGGATGCCCGATATCGATGACGACGTCCGTCGTGCCCAGTCTTCGCAGACAGCCGGACCTCGCGGCCGTCTGGGAGCGGCGGATCACCAGGACGTACGATCCGTCCGTTCGTCCCGCCGAGCTCAAGACCGGCGTGACGTTCGGAATGGCCCTGACCGAGAAACAGGGCGGCTCCGACGTCAGGTCCAACACCTCGCGCGCCGCCGAGATGTCGGACGGGAGCTACAACGTCACCGGCCACAAATGGTTCTGTTCGGCCCCGATGTCGGATGCCTTTCTCGTGCTGGCGCAGGCACCCGGTGGACTCACCTGCTTTCTCATGCCTCGCTGGAAGCCGGACGGCAGCCGCAACGAGATCGCCATTCAGCGCCTCAAGGACAAACTGGGCAATCGCTCGAACGCCTCCAGTGAAATAGAGTTCCGCGACGCCTTCGCGCAACGGGTTGGAGACGAAGGCGACGGAGTGAGGGTCATCGTGGAGATGATCAACCACACTCGACTCGATTGTGTGCTCGGGTCTGCGGGCCTCATGCGCCAGGCAGTGGCCCAGGCGACGCACCACGCCACCCATCGGACCGCGTTCGGAAACGTCCTCGCCGACCAACCCGCCATGCAGAACGTCCTGTCCGATCTGGCACTCGAATCGGAAGCAGCGACGGCTTTGATGCTGCGCATCGCCCATTCGTTCGATTCGAAGAACGACGCCGGTGAGGAGTTGTTCCGGCGCCTGGCCACACCCGTCGCCAAATACTGGGTGACCAAACGCACACCGGGTCTCGTCTACGAGGCTCTCGAATGTCTGGGTGGCAACGGCTACGTCGAGGAATCCATGATGCCGCGCCTGTTCCGGGAGAGCCCGGTCAACGCCGTCTGGGAAGGTTCGGGCAACGTCATAGCTCTCGATGTCCTGCGAGCGCTGGAAAAGAGCCCGGAAACGGCCGAGGTGTTTCTCCTCGAGGTGGGCCGGGCACGGGGAGCAGATGCCGGACTCGACCGTGCACTCGACGACCTCGGGACGGCGCTGCGAACCACTCCGTCTGAGTCCCGTGCCAGGTACTTGGTGGAGTCGATGGCACTTGCCCTGCAGGCGTCTCTCCTGGCAAGGCACGCTCCCAATGAGGTCGCAGACGCATTCATAGGGTCGAGACTGGCCGGTGGACTCAGCGGACTCTACGGCAGTCTTCCGGCCGCCGCCGCTTTCCGGCCCATCATCGACAGGGCCCGCCCGAGCGTCTGAGTCATCTCTTCCGCCGGCCGATGGCGAAGCCCAGCAGCAGCCCGAACGCGCCGGCAAGACCGGAACCGAGCGGCGCCCTGCCCTCACCCGCAGTGCCGCCCCCCGCGGCGCGAGTCGGCCGGCCTTGGCGTGCCCCTTCGTCGGAGTCGAGAGCGTCGACGTAGACCTTGGTCAACTCGGCGCCGAAGAGATAGACCTGCCACATCAGATTGAAGAAGAACAGAAGGACGGCAATGCCTCCCAGGGCGCCGAGCGTTCCCGAGTTCCCAACCCTGCCGAGAAACGTCCCGACCAGGTACGCCGCCGGTAGGCCGATCACGGCGGTCGCTGCTCCACCGCGCCGCGCCGCTCGCCACGGAATGAGAACCGCAGTCATCGTCTGAAACGTCAGACCGACGACGGCCATGAGCAGAATCACCGACGCGACCGGCACGGTCCAGGACAGCAGGACTCGCAACCACGTCTGATCGTCCGGCACCAGCGCTGCGGTGACGTACTGGATCGCACCAACGGCAACCACCGGGGTTACGGCCAGGATCGCCAAAGCCAGAGCAGAGACGAAGGCGACACTCCTCTTCCACAGAATCGCCGGTATCCCCTTCGTCCGCTCCGTCGGTACATCGAAGATGCGATTGAGAACACCCTGAACCTGGAGGAAGATGCCGGAGGCGGAGAAGATGGTGAGCGCGATACCGATTCCGAGTGATGCTCCCGCTTGGCGTTTGGCGATCTCCAGGAGGTCTGCCAGCTGATCCGCCACGATTTCCCCGGCCGCCGCCTCGACCTGGTCGACTACCGAGTTCAACCGGTCGACGTCTCCGAACAGGAAGCCGGCAACCGCGACGATCAGGAACATCAGCGGCACGAGCGAGAAGAGCGTGTAGAACGAGAGGGCGGCGGCGGCAGGGCCGGCCGCGTCGGCAGCATAGGAACGTGCGGCCGCTTTGACGGCAGACGCAGCCTTACTGAGGGCGGCGGACTGGGACCTCATATGAGAAGCAGCGTACCGCCTCTGCCCCTCCTTCATCTGGGTGGCGCTCCGGCGCGGTCACCCCGCTGCCCGGGAACCTTGCTCTACCGGTCGATGGCCGCCAATGGCCCGGACTCTGTGCGGACCTCTCGGAATGGGTCGCGTGATCCTCGCCCTGCCGGTCGTGCCCGGATAATGCCGGGTGCCCTCAGTCCGGTTCATGAACGACGTGCCCACAGCCGAACCCCGAGAGTCCACGAGCCGACGGTCACGGCGGCTGCAGGCATGAGTGCCACTGCGCCCGCCGTCACGAATCCGTTGAGCGCAAGCGAGGAGAATCCCCACATCACCGTCGGAAAGCCGACGCCCACCGCGAGCTTGGCCACCGGACGAGACGTACGGTTCTGCTCCTGGCGTCCGAACAGTGCGATGAGACCGGCGAGCGGAAGCAACAGGACGCCGAACCAGACGGGCCGGGACCACCACCAGCCTCCACTGAGCGGTTCGATTCCCAATCCGACGCCGCCCAGGAGCAGCCCGAGGCTGATGACGGCCACCATCGCAGTCATGTGCCACAGGTAGATCGTCATGATCCGGCCGTTGCCGAGGATCACGGCGGACCAGACGGTCGGGCGCTCGAGCCATCGAGCGACGGCGGAACGCAGCGCCAGGATCAGGCCCATCTGGAACACGGCGAGCATCATGAGGGCAACGGTCGGCGGCAGGTTGTTGGTCGGTTCCGCTCCGGGTACCCCCACCATGCTCACCGGATAGCGACCGGAGACGGTGAGGGCCAGGAGGGCTGCCAGCCCGACCAGTGCCACAACCGAAGCGCCGATACGCCCCCCACCGACGGCACCGCGCTGCCACCTCACTCCGAGTTGATGGATCCCCAGCCACACGAAGAGGAAGTTCACCCAGCCCACAACCGGAACGCCCAATCCGTGGTGCAGCCAGTCGACCATGCCGGCCGCTCCGAGCAGGCCGATCGGGATCGCCCACCCGAACCTCCTATCGAGACCGACCATGAGCGGAGCGAGCGCAACGACCCCCATATAGACCGCCAGGAACCACAAGGGGCCGGCAACTACCTGTGTTCCGGGGCGCAGGAGTTCGCGATCGATGCCGGTGCCGTTCAACACGAGCGCTGCTGCCGCCCACACGGCCGCGAACACCGCCGTCGGCCGGAGCAGTCTGGCGGTGCGCGCCTGGAGCCAACTCGAATAGGAACTGCCGCGTTCCCTCGATGCGGCCCAGGAGACCGAGTTGGCAAACCCGCCCACTATGAAGAAGATCGGCATGACCTGCAATATCCAGGTCGAGTACTGAATGCGGGGTTCTACGACGAGAAGATGGTCGACGACCAGTTCACCGTCGCGAACGACGATCACTGCCATCAGCCAGTGGCCGATGACCACGATCGCGATCGAGAACAGGCGGAGGAAGTCGATGTACCGATCTCGCTCCGGAGGCGTCGCCTCGGCCAGGTTTCTGGCTTGCTTCCACATAGTCCGCATCGCGACCTCCATGTCCTCGTGTAGATCAGGAGACCAGACGGAGGGCGGGAGCACATCGGGGGGCCACCCCGGTTGCATGTCCGGGGCACCCTCGTGGGGTTCAGGGTGCCCCATCTTGCGGCTAGCGTCAGTATCGAAATACGAAAGGATCCTCGTGCGGTTCCGGCTGGCCACTGCGGTTCTATTGATACTCATGTTCTCTCCCGGCGCGGCATCGGCACAGAGCACCGAATGTCCCGTTTTCGAGGGGATCACCTGCGACGGCGCGGTCACCGATACGACCGGGGTCATCGACGACGATGCGGCTCTCGAGGAAGCGGTTGGAAGGCTGGTCGCGACCTACGGCCACGAAACGGCCGTAGTGATCATCGAGGGCACGGGAAGTCGATCCGTCGAGGACTTCGCCATCGATCTCGGAAACGCCTGGGGCGTGGGTGATCCCGAGCTCAATGACGGCATCATCGTGGCCGTGGACCTCGATTCACGGGTCACGACCGTTCAACATGGTGAGGGTTTGAACGGGGTGCCGCGGGATTTCGATTCCATCGCAGCAGTGGGAAACAGTTTCTTCGCAAACGGAGACTTCGACGGTGGGCTGCTCGCCATCATTGGATCGCTGGACGAAGCCCTCGCCGCGTTTGCATCCGGGGAAACGGGATCCGGACGAACCGTGGACGATGTTATGGACGGCTTCACGCCCGACGATTCCGGTTCCGGCGATGGCCCGAACCTGGGCATCATCGGCGGAGCCATCGGAGTCGTTTTACTGGGTGGGTTGGGTGTCACCGGCGTTGCCGTCCGCGGCCAGCGCCGGACCCGAACGCGACGCACTCGGCGGGAGCTGATCGACGGCGAACTGTCGCGGCTCGATGTTGCAGGCCACGAGTTGCCGCTACTGAGGGACTTCCTGATAGAAAGCAGCGCCGGATCGGCGAGTGCTCCACTCCCGGACGTGCTCAAGGCTCTCGCCGACATCGCCGAGACGAAACGGCCGGACGGCGAAGCAGCGGTACAGGCCGCTCATCACCATCGCCTCATCAACATCGTCGACCGGTCCCGGATGATGGAGGCCGCCGAGATGCCGCTCGAGCTGCAGGTCACCGGTGAGAGGGACGTCCTGGAGGGAGGCGTGCAATCGGCCGCCAAGGATGCCCTGGAAGTGGACCTGGACGACGACTTGACCTTCAACGTGCGTCGTGAGGAACTGACCCGGCTGGTCGACGGTTTACGTCCCTACCGGGTGGCCGAAGCTCGTGCGCGAGTGGCAGCCTCCGTTGACCAGCGACTCGTCGATACCGGCGCCGGCCACGCAATCCTGACCGACCTGGGAGAACGCTTCCTGAAAGCTGCACCGGTTCTCACCGACCACAAGGACGTCGAAACGGCTGTGGAGAAGCTGGAAGCGGCCTATGCGGTCGCCAGGACGAAGACCGACACCCTCGAGTCTCTGTACGCTCAGCTCCCCTCGTCGTCCGCGCGTCCCGCCGTCGCGGCGGCCCTGGCGGACGTTGATCCGGATGCCGATCGCGCCTTCACCCGCTACGAGCGTGTGCGTCGAGAACTCGACGAAAAGGCAACAGATCTCAAGCAGGATGGTCTGGACATCGCCGCCGTGGCGGCGCTCCTCTTGCTGAACCGTGACGAGGAATCGGTTCCCGAGTTCCTGGCCGCCTACAACCGCAATCGCCAGGAGGATCTGACTCCCTCCGAGGCTGTTGAATACGCACTGGCCGGTCTGTCCAACCCGCGACGCGTGGCAGCAGTCCGTGAGCAATCGAAACGGCTCGGTCTGCCGGTGGCCATCACCGCCGCCCTACTCGAACGGCGCTTGGACGGAGTCGCCGTATACACAGAACTACTCGACCAACTGGCCGAAACCGGGGTGACCGGCGATGCCCGGCGGACCATCGCCGGAATTCTCGCTGTTTCGCTGGAACCGGCGCAGGCACTTCGTCGCTGGACTGAATCGAGAGCCGAACTGGCCGCCCTCGGGTTGGAAGGTTCCTATGCCGACATCGCCGCAGCGTTCGGGGCGTCCGATCCGCGCGGTTCCCGGGAGTTCGCGCTCGCCTACGCGGCACAACGCCAGGCCCTCGCCCGATCTTCGATCGACGATGCCGACCGATTCGCTCCTGAACTCGCCCATGCCGGCACGTCACGGCAAACGGACACGTGGACGGGAGAACCGATATCCGGTCGCTTCGGATCATTCGACCCGTTCACTTTGCTGTTCTACCACTGGGTTATCACCGGCGGCCACTCCGGCAGCTACGGGTGGGAGGCCGTCTACGCGGATTCTTCCTGGTCGAATGACTCCAACTCGTGGTTCGGCGGATTCTCGGGCGGCGGATTCGGAGGTGGAAGCGGCGGCAGCTCCGGCTGGGGCGGCGGCGGCTGGAGTTCGGGAAGCTTCGGCGGCTTCAGCGGAGGAGGCTTTTCGGGTGGCGGCGGCGGATCAAGCGGCTGGTAGCTCGGCATAGGGCCCGATGATTCGATACTCTTGCCACATTCGTTCTTGACTGGAGGTAGGCAATGGCGACCATTGGCGATGTTGTAGCCGAGAAGGGCGCGGTGGTGAATCAGATCGCGCCGGGCGATACCGTGTTCGACGCAGTGCGCACCATGGTCGAGGCCAACTGTGGATCCCTCCTCGTCATCAAAGACGGCGAAATCGTCGGGATCATCACCGAGCGGGACTACCTGCGCCGCATCGCGATCGAGGGTAGGACCTCGAAGGACACGCTCGTCCAGGAGATCATGACGGCGCCGGTGATCTACGTCGAACCCTACTGCGAAGTCGAGGAAGCCCTGGCCCTCATGACGGACCGGCACATCCGCCACCTTCCCGTGGTTTCCGGAGGCAAATTGCTGGGACTGATCTCCATCGGCGATCTCGTCTGGTATCAGACGAAAGAGCAGAGCTTCCAGATCCGCTACCTCGAGGAATACATCTCGGGTCGTTAGGCCGTCGATCTCGATGGAAGGTTCCGACGGTTCTCCATCGACACGGCGCACTCGATCAATTCAGGACTGCGCAAATCCCGACAACCCCGGCGGGCTTCTGAGCGTTGGCAGTCAACCTCTCGATCTCTCAGGCCCGCAGTGGTGGCCTCCAGGACACCGGAGGTCCACGGGCGCCCGAATGCGGAAACGACACCGGCGCCATGGCCGCCGGCCGGCACGGCGAAACCCAGAGGAGCAAGCGGAACGAGACCGGGTCCTGAGGAGCTGTGCGACACCACCATGGCGACGAGCACCGAAGATTCCGAGGCCACGACCGGTCGCCGCCCGGACCGATCTCGCAGCAGGGAAGCGACTGCGTTCGGTTGACCCTCACGAGGTATTGTCGGATCGACAGGAGGTTTCGTGAAGCTGATCGAGTGCGTTCCGAATTTCAGTGAAGGCCGTGACCTTCGAATCATCGACGAGATCACATCCGTCATACGGGGCGTCGACGGCGTACGGTTGCTCGGCGTCGACCCCGGGGCGGCGACCAACCGGACCGTGGTGACCTTCGCCGGTTCCCAGGAAGTGGTCGAGGAGGCGGCATTCCGCTCGATCAGCCGCGCCGCACAGCTGATCGACATGAGCCGCCACCGCGGTGAGCACCCCCGGATGGGCGCCACCGATGTATGTCCGTTCGTGCCTCTCGCCGGAGCATCCATCGAGGACTGCATCGAGAGCGCCCGCAGAGTCGGCCGGCGGGTCGGCGATGAACTCGGAGTGCCGGTCTACCTATACGAACATGCCGCCCCGGGAGGCCGGCGCTCTCTCGCAGAGGTGCGACGCGGCGAGTACGAGGGACTGGCCGGGCGGTCCGACGCCCCCGATTTCGGCCCCGCATACAACCCCTCGGCCGGAGCCACCGCGATCGGCGCCAGGCAGTTTCTGGTTGCTTTCAACGTCAATTTGAACACGAAAGACCGGCGCCTGGCTCATCAGATAGCCCAGGCAGTCCGCGAGACCGGCAGGCCCCGTCGCAGCGAAGACGGATCGATCCTCAAGGATGCCGACGGCAAGACCATCTTCGAACCCGGTCGATTCAGGGAGGTCAAAGGTGTCGGCTGGTTCATTGACGAGTACCAGCGGGCACAGGTATCGCTGAACCTCACCGACCACACCGTCGCTTCCGTCCACTCGGTGTTCGATGCCTGCCGGGAGGAAGCCGGAAGGCTGGGCCTGCGGGTGACGGGCAGCGAACTCGTCGGTCTCGTGCCGCGCGCCGCACTGCTGGCGGCCGGGGACCATTACCTGCAGGCGCAGGGAGCTACGATCGGAGTCCCCGAACGCGAGCGGATTCATGCCGCAATTCTTTCGCTTGGTCTCGATGAACTGACTCCCTTCGATCCGGACGCAAAGATCATCGAGTACGCCATCGGCGGTGAAAGCGGGGCCCTGGCCGGCCTGCCTGTCGTCCGGTTCCTCGATGAGCTCTCCGGCGACCTTCCGGCCCCGGGCGGTGGCAGTGTCGCCGCCCTCGCCGGTTCCCTCGCTGCTGCACTGGCGGCCATGGTGGCTGCGCTCACCTGGGCCAAGAAAGGGATGGAGGCCGAACGCCCCGAAATGGAATCGGTGGGCGTCCGGGCCCAGGAGTTGAAAGACTGGTTTGCCGCCGCAATCGATCGCGATACGGCCGCCTTCAACGCGGTGCTGCTGGCCAGGCGGATGCCCCGCGCTACTGCCTCCGAAGTCGAAGCGAGAGAAGCTGCAATCAGAGCCGCGGATCTAGGCGCAACACTGGTCCCGCTGGAAGTCCTCGAGCGCAGCGTCGAGGCACTCGAAGTCGTCCTGGCCGTCGCAAGACGCGGAAACCCGACGTCCGTCACAGATGCAGGAGTCGGCGGATGGTGCGGGTTGGCAGCCGCCGAGGGAGCATCTTTCAACGTTCGAATCAACCTCAGGGAACTAGCCGGTGACAACTCTGAACTCGTGAGGCGTCATGATGAGGCGCTCCGCCGGGCCAGGGAGGTCGCCGCTGAGGTCGGACGTGCAGTCGAGGAGCACCTGTGAGGGTCCTCGTGCCCGGCCTCGAGGGCTCTCATCGGGCAGTCGTCGACGAAACCGATACCGCCATCGCGATGGGGAGCGGTTCCGTCCCGGTTCTTGCCACCCCGCGCCTGGCCGCCTGGTTGGAAGCGGCAGCAGTCGCCGCTCTCGAAGGTCTGGTGCCCGCCGGTTCGACAACGGTGGGCACACGGATCGACATCCGGCATATTGCCGCCACGCCGGTTGGAAAGACGGTCGAGGCGAAAGCAACCGTGACGGCCGCGGAGGGCCGCACGGTTGAGTTCGACCTGCTCGCAACCGAAGGTGAGGCCACGATCGCAACCGGTCGACATGTGCGGGTCGTGGTCGATGAGGAGCGGTTCATCTCCTCTCTGGGACCGGCCTAGCCGGGCCAGGCGGCGACGGGATACACCGAGACCGGAACCACCACTGCCCCTGCCAGTTTGTCGTGCCACGTCTGCTTCTCAGGGTCCCAAAGCATCCACAGAAAACCGAGCAGGCACGGAATGGCGGATACGATCTTGCCGATCACCCGGATGAACGCCCCCGCGTATCCGATCGTATATCCGGTCTGTAGGCCGACCACCCTGATCGACATAGCTCGCTTCCCAACGGTCTGGCCAGACGGACTTCCCTCCAGGTACACGTAGTAGCCGTAGCCGGCGACGAAACCGACCACCGAGCCGAGAAACCCCATCCTTCCCAGTAGCGCGGTGGCCAGTCCGACAACGATCGAATCGATGACGGCGGCGATGAAACGCTCCCCGAAGCTTGCTCTCGGGCCCGATGGACCTGCAGATGTCGTCACGTGATCCTCCCCTTTCAGATGATCGCGAATCGATTGAGCTCGAACACCCACATCCCGACCAGCGCTATCGAGGCCAGCGGCATCGAGACGACGAGCCGATCCGGTCTTCCGACCAGCAAATAGAGTGCGAAGCCGACGGCCACCACACCCATAGGGTTGGCCGCCAAAGAACCTGCGAGATCCAGATGGGCGGCTGCGACAACGCTCGTAGTCATGCCGCACAGCGGACACGGAACCCCGGTGGCCGCTCGCAATGGGCAGAGAATCCCCGACCCCAAGGGCAGAAAGGGATGGAGGTAGGCCAGCAGCAGCATGATTCCGCCTGCGATCCGGAGATCAACCGGGTCAATACTGCGGGTTGCCGACCACCCGTTTCTCCCGGAAGGTCGGTGTTTCTCACAAGCGACGGCCACGGACCGAGCCTACCGATTCGGGACGAACCGGTCTTGGATTTACCTTCACAGGCCCGCCAGCCGGATGCCCGCCTCCACCGCCGCCGCATTGGACTCACCGAACGGGCCCTCGGCCGCCGCCGCACGGAGGGCGTCGACCGGAAAAACCCCGCTGTGCCGGACGGCTGCGGCGAGGGCCAGGAGACCGAGGTCCGCTTTGGGAACCCGGTCGGGCAGGGAGGCAGGGTCGACGACCCTGACTTCGGCACCGGACTCGATGTCGGCGAACTCGGGAACCGTGAGGATGATGGAATCGCTCGACAACCCGGCTGCTCTGGACCGGACCTTGCCGAGTCCGTCGGCGGTCAAGATCACGAGCATGTCGGGTCGGTCCGATCCTGCATAGTCGATCGGCCGGTCGGACAGCAGCAGCTTCGCCAGGCTGTGGCCCGTCTTGACCGTGACCGGGTAATCGTCTCGCTGAGACGCATAGAGTCCGCTCCTGATGGCGGCCAGCGCGCCTATCCGCGCCGCGGATCGCACCCGGCCGCCGGCTGAACCGGCCAGCTCGATCATGAACGGCCGTTCGAGGCTCGCCGACCAGTTCTGCTCCACCGGCACGGGCCCGCCGGGCACCGTGCCCGGGATGCGGGCGGACTCTCGCAGGGCGCGACTGTATTCCGGTCGCCCCTCTCTGTAGAGGACTCCGGTTTGGAAGCCGAGAGTCTCGAGCGTCGATTCGAGGGCGCGTCGGCTGAACTGATTCGACTTGACGAAGTAGGCGGTGCACAGCTCCCAGATATCCAGCAGAGCGAAGGAGTCGGAGGTCACGGCTTCGCAGATGCGTTGCGTGAGGTCGGCGTCGAAGCTCGTGCCCCGCCAGACGTATCCGGCGCCGTTTACCCCGACCGATCCGCAGATGTCGAGCGGGCGTTCCGGATTGCCGCCCGGCGTGGTGGTCGTGAACGCACCTTCCGGAGTGGTTGCCGAATGCTGGCCACCAGTCATGCCGTAGTTGAAGTTGTTGAACACCAGCACCGTGACCCCGATGTTGCGTCTGGCGGCGTTGAGGAGGTGAGTCCCCCCGATGCCCGTGCCACCGTCGCCCATCACCACGATGACGGTCAGATCCGGCTGAGCCAGCTTTATTCCCGTTGCGTAGGTGACCGATCGGCCGTGCAAGCCGTGGAAGGCGCTGGTCGCGAAATACTGATCAGAGAGCCCGGCGCATCCGATGTCGGTGACTATCACCGTCTTCATCGGGTCGGCTTGAAGTTCGACCAGCGCTTCGTTGAGATGATCGAGGATCGACTTGTGCCCGCAGCCGGGACAGAACGGGTACGGACTGTCGTTCCGGTAGCTGCCGAGGGTCGTAACCGTGGTCGGGTTCATGACAAAGCCTCCAGGAAGTCCTGGGGTGTGATCAACGTGCCGTCGGTTCGATGTACGCCTACCACGTCGGTCTTCCTTGCAGCCAGGCGCTCGATTTCGCGCCGGTATTGACCGTGGTTCAGTTCACCGACGATCACGCGCTCGTGACTCTCGAGCAGACCCAGTATGGCCGGTTCGGGTACCGGCCACAGGCTCTGGATGGTCAGCGCTGAGACCGGCCGGCCGCCGGCCCGGGCGACACGGACTGCTTCCCGCATCGAACCTGCGGTGATTCCGTAGGACAGCAGAGCAGTGTCTGCTCCGGGGTCGATGTCGGCCACCACCATGTCGATCTCGTCCTGATGATTCTCGATCTTCGCAACGAGGTGTTCGTTCAGAGCACCAACCGTCTGAGGATCCTTCGTAATGAACGCCCGTTCATCGTGAGTCGACCCGGTGAACCTAACGGGCGTATCGTCTCCGTAGGTGGCGATTGGTCCAACAGCATCCGGAGGTTGATACGAGTAGGGAGCGCCTGCGGACTCTCCCGGCGCCATACGCGATCGGGGTCGAACCGGGACCTTCTCGTATGCGTCGATATCCACCGTTGTGGCGGTGAGGTTCAACTCCTTGTCGGTGAGTACGAATACGGGGCAGCGAAACCGTTCGGCCAGATCAAAGGCTTTCATCGTCAGGGTGTAGCACTCAGGAACTGAGGAAGGGGCGAGGGCAATGATCGGATACCCTCCACCGGTTCCCCAGCGAACGAACTGGACATCGCCCTGTGCTGCAGTGGTGGCGCCGCCGGTGCTGGGGCCGAGTCGCTGCACGTCGATGATGACCAGAGGAACCTCACCGATGATTGCCATTCCGATGTTCTCCGAATAGAGGCTGATGCCGGGTCCGCTGGTGGCGGTCATCGCTCTCGCCCCGGCCATGGTCGCACCGATGCACATTCCTATGGACGAGATCTCGTCTTCACCCTGGATTGCCACTCCACCCACCAGAGGCATTTCACGGCTCATCCCGGTGAGGATCTGGGACGCCGGTGTTATCGGATAGCCGGCGAAGAAGTCGCAACCGGCGTCGACCGCACCTCGTACGATTGCTGTGGATCCATCTGTGAGTTCTCGCACGATCCCATTGTCGCCGGACGCAGTCGCCCGCGCGTAGGGGCTAAGGGCCCGTCTGACTATCCAGCGGCCAACTGCAGGAGCCGGTCGAGAAAGGCGTGTTGGGCGGGATTCATCTTCAGGCGGGCGGAGTCGACATCGAACCATTCAGCGCGGTCGACCTCCGGGAACTCCACCATGCGACCCGTGCGGGGCGGCCACTCAACTCTGACGGTGTTCGAGCGAATCTCGGCCGGGTCGAGATCACCTTCGACCGCCCACGCGTGCACCACCTTGCCGGCTCTCTGCCGGATGCGTCCGATGCTCTCGGTTCCGTCCGGGTCGAGCCGCGTGCCGGTTTCCTCGGCGAACTCCCGCAAGGCCGCATCGAGAAGAGGCTCTCCTTCGACGACCTCGCCCTTGGGGATGCTCCAGGCGCCACGGTCCTTCTTGGCCCAGAGCGGACCACCGGGGTGGACCAGCAGCACCTCTATGTCAACTCCCCTGGAGCGATAGAGCAGCACGCCGGCGCTCTCATTCACTGGGCCGTCTCTTCCTCCGCCAGCCTGACGGGGGTCTCGTTTCCCGGCTTGACTCCTTGAACTCCCCTGTAGAACGCCCTCAACAGGTCCATATCAGCAGCTATGTCGCCGCCGGCCCACAGTGGTGGCCCGATGGTTGCCACCCGATCGACCCCGTTGACGGACGCCGGAACGATCGGCACATGAGCCGCCAGAGCGATCCGATAGAAACCCGACTTCCACATGGTGCCTTTCGACCGGGTTCCCTCAGGAGCGACGACGAGAATCATCTCGTCGGCCGCCGCAAACGCCGCAGCCGTCTGTTCGACGAGGCCTTCGGGCCGGTCCCGGCGCACCGGAATACCCCCGAGTTTCCGCATCAACCAGCCGAGCGGTCCCCAGAACAGGCTGTTCTTGCCGATATATCGCGCTCGTTTGTCGAAATGGCCGAGGACACCGAGAAAGACGATGAAGTCGAAGTTGGAGGTATGGGGGGCGCCGATTGCCAGAAACTTGGGATCCTCGGGGAAGGCTCCGTCGATCCGCCAACCACGCAGTCGCAAGTAGTGCTTCGCAAGCCAGTACATCAAGGCAATGATCGCAGGAAACAACCGCAATTGACGAAGTGCCCCGCGTAGGGCGGGGCACTTCGGATAGGGGTTGGTTGAGTGCTATTCGGCGACGCGGTCCCGAAGGCCCTTCGCCGGCTTGAATGTCGCGTAGGTCTTGGCTGCGATTGTGATCGTCTCGCCGGTGGCCGGGTTGCGGCCCTGGCGTGCTGAACGCGATTTGGTGCCGAATGAGCCGAAACCGGCAATGGCAACCTTGCGCCCGGCGTCGAGCTCAACTGCAATAATTCCCTCGCCGGGTTCCGACGAAAAGATCGCGTCGACTACCTCAGCAGCCTTGGCCTGGGTCAGGTCCGCCTTCTTGGCGAGTTTCTTCGCCATCTCCGTTTTGTTCATCCACCCCTCCTAGAGGCTCGAAACTGTCGACGGTCCATCGCCGTCACGAAGAACGATAACCAAGAACGTCAATGAATTGGGGGATATCGCGATATCTCCGTGTAGGGACCCGGGCGCCGGAAAGCCTCGTCCCGGTGCGCGGAGCGAGACCATCCGGCGACGCTGATACTCCGCCGGATGCAACAGTCTGTCGTTGGCCTCTCGGCGGACGCCGAACGGACTCCGCATCGATCGCTGATGGCCGGGGGGTGGAGGCCAATTGCACGAGACGTCTTCGGATCCGCCGTCGCCGGAGGGCCCCGCTCCGGGGACCGCGCGGCAGTCGAAGAGTCCGGTTCTGCACGGCGGATCAGGGGCGGTCGAGGAGACCGCACACCAGGCTCACGGTGGATCCGTGACGGGCCGGAAAGGGAGCCCTTCCGCCTTCTAGGATCGGACCGAAAGGACGCTCACATAGCGGAACTTCGAAAGGAGTCGTGCATGAGACGGAACTTGGCGCTCTATCTGGCCAACCGGATGTGGCGTTTGCATCCCGGCGTGCGGAGCGACGACCAGTTGACTCCGGGAGAGCGCGCCGCAGACCGGCTTCGCAACGGCATGGGCTCGTGGGCATTCGTGTTCGTCGCGCTGGTGTTCCTGGCGGTCTGGATGGGGTACAACCGCAATACCGGATTCGACCCTTATCCGTTCATTCTTCTCAACCTGGTTCTGTCCTGTATCGCCGCTCTCCAGGGGGCCGTGCTGCTGATCGCGGCCCGCCGGGCCGATCAGATTTCAGCCGAACTTGCTCTGCACGACTACAAGACCGACAGCGAAGCTCTCGATCTAATCCGCCAACTCCAGGCAGCCACTGCTGAAATCCAGCAGCAGCTCGCAACAAGCGGGCCTTCCGGCCATCGAAGCCGTTGAAACCCCGGCGCCTACCCGACCCATCCGAGCGTGTCTGGCGGTAGCCGACCGTTGTTGATTGCTGCCACAATGAATCCATGATCATCGACTGCGCCGTCTACGACAAGGGGTTGAGAAGGCCGGGCGACAGACCGACCAAGGGTGCACGGCAAGCGGCCTCGGATCCCGAATCGTTTGTCTGGATCGGTCTCTACGAGCCCACGGCAGAGGAGTTCGCCTCCGTACGCGACGAGTTCGATCTTCACGAGCTCGCCGTCGAGGACGCCATGAAGGCGCATCAGCGGCCGAAACTCGAGGTGTACGACAACACCATCTTCGTCGTACTCAAAACCGCCAGGTATGTGGACATTGAAGAGGAAATCGAGTTCGGCGAGATTCTCCTCTTCATCGGAGACAACTTCGCGGTCGTCGTTCGGCACGGCGAAGCCAGCGGATTGACCGAAGCGCGGCATAGTCTCGAGCGTGACCCGGACCTCTTGAGCCTCGGACCGTGCGCAGTCCTTCACCGGGTGATGGACCGGGTCGTGGACGACTACGTCCCGGTTGTCGACGGACTGGGCAAAGACATACAGGAGGTCGAGAAAGAGGTGTTCTCGACCGAGTGGAGCAATCCCGCAGAACGGATCTACTTCCTGAAGCGAGAGGTTCTCGAGTTCCAACAGGCGGTCGCATCGCTCATCGATCCGCTCAATCGGCTCGGCCGTGGTTTCTTCGATGTGATCCCGGGCGAAATGCGCGAGTACTTCCGTGACATCTACGACCACGTCCTGCGTCTGTCGGATCAGGTGTCGGCATATCGGGATCTTCTCACCAGCGTGCTCGAAGCGAACCTCACTCAAGTGAGCGTCCGCCAGAACGAAGACATGAGAAAGATCTCCGCCTGGGTGGCCGTTGCGGTAGTTCCGACGTTGATCGCCGGCGTGTTCGGCATGAACTTTCAGCGGATGCCGGGCGTTGACGCCAACTGGGGGTTTCCTACCGTCGTCGGTTTGATGGTGCTGGTGGCCGCCACGCTCTACGGCCTCTTTCGCCGCAGCGACTGGTTATAGACGGCCACCCAGATCATCCGCCGCCAAAGGTCGCTCGAAGCCCACCGACGAACTGCCGGCGTTCAGCCTCCGTGAGACGCGCCGACGAGTGGACCCATCCGTAGTAGACCGGTGGCATCTCGCCCTCCTCCACCGATTCGACGATGTCATCCGTTTCGTGTTCGCCTCTTCCCCATTCCGAGAAGTTGAGCTTGCGGCGTCCTTCGTCGACGTCGCGCTCGACCATCCAGGAAAAGGGAGCGATGTTGGTGTACCAGGGCCACTCTGTCTCGTTGCTGTGACAGTCGAAGCAGGCGCCGACCGTCAGATCTCGAGTCGCCGCCGTATCCCAGAGGGGCTCGGCGGTCACCGGCGGGTTGGTGTGCGCCCTTCCGTAAGGGATCAACTGGATGAAGCTCAGCCCCCCGAGCAGGAACACCGAGCCCCACTTCAACCACTTCCGGCGGCTCATGATGAAACCCTTCGATATCGCCCGGCGGCGTGCTCCTCAGACATCACCAAATCTAGGCCGGAACTCACTCGGCAGGAGGCCGGGTGGTGAAGGGTCGGCCGGATAGGGCCTGAGGTTCTCGACCCTCCCGGTCACGCTCGGAACAGGGCACATCGGCTCTCCCGGCTAGATGATGGCGCTGCCGAACATGAAGACGAGGATCGCGGCGCCGGTGGTGATGATGATCAGAGGTGCCACGAGGTAGGCAGATCGCGATCGGTTCATCCACCGGTTGACGGCCCAGAGGAGAAGAGCGGTCGCCCCCAGCAAGTAGCCGACCAGGACCGAGTATGCCATCAGCCGGATGCGAGCAAAGGCGGCGTTGTAGAGGACGTCGTCGGTACCGAGGGCGAACAACACGCCGAGGAAGAACGCTATGACCGCGGCACCCGCAAGTGTGATCTCACTGTAGAAACCGATCCGAGCCACCCGGCCCGGCCCGGAGCCGGAGATGTCCTCAGCGGCGGTCGCCAGCCGCCACCGATGGCTGCCAACGGCGATTGCCCCGATCACGAAGGCGGTCACGAGCACCGAAACAAGCGCGAATGAAACAGGGGCGAACAACGGGTTGCGGTACCGGGGCAGATATGCGTCCATGAGACTGAAGAACTCGTTCTCGAAGTCGTCCAAGCTAAGGCCCACTTTGCTTTCGAAAGCCGCCTCGAAAGTCGCACCCTGGGCGACATCGATCAGTATGCCGGTCATGTCCTCTGGAGACTTGCCCTTTCCGTCTTCGTCCATCAGGTACTCGACCGCAACATGGAACATCGGGTAGTGGAAATGCTCGCCGGCCTCTGCGCTGGTGATCTGGGAGTAACTCTCGATCGATATCGGGCTGGTGGTTCCGTACTTCGCGGTCAGCCGGGCCAATTGGTCGAGTCCTCTGATGGGCGTGGTGTCGCCGGCCAGCACCAACGGCAGCCCCTCGATGAACCACGTATCGACGGGCCTGCTTTCGCCGCCCGTGATCATCCACTGGATGACATGAACCAGCTCATGCTTCACTACCGGCGCCAGAGAGTTGTTGCCGGTCTGTCTTTGATCGTGATCCGGGGACCACACGAGCAGACCGCCGAAGTACGCCCGACCGCCCCAATCCTGAGGGTCGTAGTCGTGGTACGCATAGATATCGATCTTGTTCCGTCCCTCGGGATACCGAAGCAGGCCGGGTTCGATTGACAGTTCGTCGAGCAGTTCTGCCCACACGTCCTCGGCAACGGTCGCTACCTCACGGCGAGCTTCCAGACTGGCGGCATCGCTGTAAACAACGAAGTTCGTGCTCTCGATCGGGTTCCCGTCATGAGGCCAGGCGTTTCGCGCATACCATGACCCCTCATCCACCATTGCTCCAGAACCGGCGGCGGCGCCATCGTCTGAAGACGGAGCGCAACCGGAGGAAACGACGCCGATAAACACAACGAGAGTTGCCTCGAGCAAGATCCGCATGGTTCACCAAAACAGCATCCCCGCCCCAATCGCCAGAGGCCTTCGGCCCTTTGATCAACCGTTGCCCGGGTACGGACCTGTAACCGCGCCGGAGAACCGGCCCGGCTAACGGGCGGCATCCGTCGCGATGACACTGGGTCGGCCCGGGTTTCGGCTGTCCCCTCGCGCAGGTTCCGCCCGACCCGTCGCCGGAGGCGGAGCTCCGCCGGAACCCGGCCGGCGAAGCTCCATTCCCGGTTGTGGCTAGGGGACGTATTGCTCGCGGATGAGAACGATGACGCCGTCATCCACAGTGAGCCACACGCCGGGCTGGAAATCGCGGGATGCTCGTTCCGCCAGCCAATCTGAATAAGGGACCGTCTCCTCGGTTGAGGGATCACCCGGGTTGGGTAGCCAGGTCACAGCAGCACCTTCGGCAACGGCGAGGAACCGCAGCCCGGGGTTGCCGTTACGAACGTAGTAGTCGTTGGGGGGCGGGGACTCCTTGCCGTCCTCAGCGGCCGCCAGCGCGGCAGCCTGTCCGTTGAACCAGCAGGCAAGATCAAAGTCGATCCCGCCGGTGGTCGCCTGATCGACGTACCCGAACCACTCGCCGTCCACCAGGGAGTCATCGGTTGCCGGCGTACAGCCCGAACCGGCGGCCAGCGAGTTGTCGCCCGGGTTATCGACAACGCCGTTATCCGGCTCAAGGGTGATCGGGGTATCGCCCGCTCCGCCGTCCGGTTCAACCGGGATCGGGGTATCGCCAGCTCCGCCGTCCGGTTCAACCGGGATGGGCTGGCCGACCTGTTGTTGGGTCGTTCCGCCTGTGGAATCGTCTCCGTCGGCGGTCGCCGCGTATGCAATCGACGAAACCGCCACCACCATCACCGCGACGCCCATCCATCTGATCTGAGCGCGGCTCATGGTCTTCACTTCCGCCATCCTTTCTTTTTCGTTTCGCCCAATTCGCGGATTAGACGATCGGGCGGCTCGAGAAGTTCCGACGAAGATCGAGAGGGGGAAGCCGGGTGTCAGCATCCAGGTCTGGCAGGGACTCCGCCCCGGTGACGTCAGCCCACCAGACGGCGGCGCGCCGACAACCATGGACCGGTCCGCACACGCTTCGGCATGCAGTTCGCTCCCGGCAGCGATCAAGGCCGGATCCGAAGGCTGGTTCCCGCCTCCGTCCGCAGCGCCAGACCCCGAGCAGGCGCTCAGAACGACAACAACCAATAGGATCGGCAAACGAAATGCTCGCAGTCGGCGGCCCTGTTCAGATCGTCGCAGGCGGACCGCTTTCCTTCGCGTCCCGACGTTCGCCTTCAACCGTCGGGACGTTTCGGAGGTCGTTGGTGGAACCCGAGGAGGCAGACAACCTCAGGGTCAAGGATCACGGCAAAGTGTTTGAAACCTGCGATTGACGCGGCTTTAGGTCGAGCTGACTACACAACCCCAGGTCAGCGCGTTATCTGGGAGGGCAGTCCATCGACCTTCCGAGCTGTCTTTGACGGATGACGGTAGAAGTTCGGTAGGAGCCCCCCTGATTACCCGACCCGACGGAACAGACCGACTTGGAAACCCCAGGCCGTTGACCCGGGGTTTCTGAGTGTCGGAGGGGCGTCTGCAGCCTCTAGTACACGCGATCCTTGGGAGACGTGGTTGGTCGCCGCGTCGCGTGATTGACCCCGAGGATCGCATGGCATCCGAGGAACTTCGAACGCCCGTCAGAGTTCGAGCAGAAACCGAAGGACTCGACCAACCTCGAAGATCGTAGAAGGACCGACCTGCCCGAGACGAGCGATCATCCGCCGTTCGGAAACGGACTTGAGGTCCTCGCATTTCGCATAGCTCAACGCCTCCAATCCGGAATCTTCTGGGTCAATCTCTATGTGTGACGGAAGATTCCGATGAGATGTCGTACAAGGAACGACCATGACCACCCCCGCCGGACTGTCATTGAGCGCATCCGCCGAAACCACCACGGCGGGACGGCGGCCCGACTGTTCTCGTCCAACCGGCTCGCCGAAGTCAACCAGCCAGATCTCGCCTCGCCGTGGGGTGATCACGAGCGATCGCTGGCCGCGCCATCTTCAAGGCCACGCTCATGCTCGATCTCGGCCCACGCCACTGGATCTGCTCGAAGATCGTCGAATCCAACCTTCATCTGGTCGAAGAACAGGCGCCGTTCTAGCGCATCGGCTGCCTCATCCAGTAGCTGCGTCATCGGACGCCCGGTGGAATCGGCCAGTCTGGCAAACCGATCTCTGGTGTTCTCGCTGACTCTGATGGTGGTGCTCATGAATCGAGTATACCAAGTCGTTGACTAATCAGTCTACATCTAGGGGCACCGAGGAATACGTCATGAGCGTATCCGCTGTTCACCGACGGTGCGGAAGCGACCCGTCGCGGTGTACAGGCATCAACCGTAACCATCCAAGAGATGGACCTCACTGGAGAGTTGTCTTCTCGCGGTGTCGGAGGATCGATTCGGACCCTAATCCCTCGTGGCACTCCGTCCGGCGAGTTCCCGGCAGCCGGGTAGCCCGGATACGCGCGCTATCCCCATCCCAGTGAACGGATCCACCTTCCCGAACCGCGCTGTCGAGCGGCGACCCGGGCCGACAGATCAGAAGTCGAACGGGACGAGAGCTCCGTCGTTCTCGATCAACACCACCGGTTGCGCCTCCCAGGTTTCGGCATCGCCGCCCATGCCTGGGGAGTCGGCCGGCATGCCCGGCAGAGCAATCCCGATCGCATCGGGGCGTTCATCGAGGAACTGCAGAATGGCCCCGGCCGGCACGTGACCTTCGATCACATAGCCGTCGAGCAACGCGGTGTGGCACGATCCGACGCCATCCAGCCGTCGCAACAAAGATGCCGACAAGAACGGCCATCAATCCGGTTCGCATCCGAACAGGGTATGTGAACTGCTCGGCTATGGCGGATACGGCTCGAACCCCTCCCGGCGTTGCACATCGCGCACGAAAGCGACAATGGCCTCCACCTCTGAGTCTGAGAGATCGTCGATAGGCGGCATCGGCCCGAATGACCAATGGTGCGGGGTTACCCCGCGGCGCACCGCCAACAAGAATGCCGCATCGCCGTGGTGGCCGGGTTCGTACACCTCGGACAAGTGAGAAGGACCGCGTTCCGTCCCGCGAAGGCCGGCACCATGACAGGAGGCACACGCTTCGGCATACAGTTCGCTCCCGGCAGCGATCAAGGCCGGATCCGAAGGCTGGTTCCCGCCTCCGTCCGCAGCGCCAGACCCCGAGCAGGCGCTCAGAACGACAACAACCAAAAGGATCGGCAAACGAAACGCTCGCAGTCGGCGGCCCTTCCACATTCCGCCGAGATGCTAGCCCCGGGTGCGGTCCGGATACCCCCTACTCGCGGCAGCGCAGCCTTTAACGAATCTTGATGTTTGGCCCGGAAGTTGCTGAATGTCCATCGGCAACACTTTGGGTCATGACATCAAAGCAAGGAGAACAACGGTGATGTGGGGTTACGGAATGTGGTGGAGCAGTCTGATCTGGCTGATCCTGATCGCAGCGATCATCTGGACACTGGTCGCCACCAATCGCCCCGGTCGATCCAACCGCGCCGGCGCACTCGAGATCCTCGAAGAGCGTCTGGCCCGCGGAGAAATCGATGCCGAGACCTACCGGGCTACCCGGACAGAACTAGAGAGGAACTGAGAAATGAACAACAAGAGGGAACTCATCATCGCAGCTGCGACTGTCGTCGTTCTAGCGATACCGACAATGGCCTGGGCCTTCACCGGTCCGCTGTCTGCCGATCCGCCGGCACCGAACGTTGGAGACGAATCGCTTGACGAGGGATCGTACGACTGGATGAACGAGATGCACGACTACATGTGGAACGGCGCCACCGGCGACGGATCGTACGACTCGATGAACCAGATGCACGACTACATGTGGAACGGCGGCGAACTCCCCGAGGACTTCGCCGGCGGGCCGGCCGGATCAAGGCACCCGATGGGAGGCGGAATGTGGGGCGACCGATAGCCCAAACGCGAACAACTGCCCTAGTGAGTCTGAATCGACAACGCCCCCTACCATCACATGGTGACTTCAAGACGAATCTTGATCGTGGACGACGAGCGGGACCTCCGAACGATGCTCTCCACGTATCTGACCGCAGATGGTTTCGAGGTCCTGCAAGCCGGCGACGGCGAGCAGGGCCTCGAGCTCGCGCTCACGAGAAAGCCCGATTTCGTCGTTCTCGATGTGGGCCTACCCGGCATCGATGGTTTCGAGGTGTTGCGGCGACTGCGAGCATCTTCAAGTGTTCCGGTGATCATGCTGACTGCCCGCGCCGAGGAGGTAGACCGAGTGGTCGGCCTTTCGGTGGGCGCCGACGATTACGTCACGAAGCCGTTCTCGCCACGAGAGCTGGTTGCACGAATCACTGCAGTACTCCGACGTACCGACCGCGCTCCGGCAGCATCGTCGGCCGAACTGCTCGAGTTTTCCGGACTCACGATCGATGTCGGATCGCGCGAGGTCAGGTGCGATGGTCGAGAGGTCGATCTGAGCGCTCTCGAGTTCGACCTGCTGGCTGCGCTCGCACTCTCACCGCGCCGGGTCTTCACCCGGCAGCAACTCATGGAAGAGGTGTGGGGCTGGGACTACGTGGCGGTCGATCGAGTGGTGGACGTCCACATCTCGAACCTTCGCAAGACCCTGGACGACGACACGTTGAACCCACGCTTCATCGCAACCGTCCGGGGCGTCGGCTACAAGTTCATCGGTGAATCCCGATGAAGAGGTTCACCGGCAAACTCTGGACACGCCTACTGGCAGCGCAGCTACTCATCATTGCACTGGGTGCCGTAACGCTCATCGTTCTCATCGAACTCCTCGCGCCGACGTTCTTCGCCAACGCCCTCCGCACCATGAACTCGATGATGGCCGACCCGAGTCACATGGGCGACATGATGACCGGTAGCTCATCGACCGGACAGTTCACACCGACCGTCCAAGCGGATCTCGAAGCGTCGTTCGACAGTTCGTTCCGCCGCGCCCTGGCAATCTCCCTGGCCGTCGCCGGGATTGCCGCCATTGGGACAACGGCCTACGCAACGCAGCGGATACTTCGGCCGCTTCAGGCCGTGAGGTCCGCAGCCCACAAACTCGCCGACGGTGCCTACGACCAGCGGATCGATCTCCCGCACGAGCAGGAGCTCGCCGACCTGGCTCGGGATGTAAATGCCTTGGCAGAGACCCTGGCAACGACAGAGGCTCGCCGCGTCCGCCTCATTTCCGAAGTCGCTCACGAGCTGCGCACTCCACTAACCACGCTCGAGGGGTATCTCGAAGGCCTCCTCGACGGCGTGTTCGAGCCGAGCAACGACGTTTTTGCCGCGTCCGGGCGCGAGGTTCGCCGCCTCAAGCGTCTCGCATCCGATTTGTCCGAACTCTCACGCGCCGAGGAGGGTGCTCAATCCCTTCAACTCAAGTCGTTCGACGTCGGAGCTTTGACTCGCGAAGTCGCGGGGAATCTGAGGACCCAGGCGAATGCCAAGGGAGTCCGGTTGATGGTGGCCGATGGACCGGGACTGCTGCCCGTGACGGCCGACCGGGATCGAGTTGGGCAGGTGCTCACCAATGTGATCGGCAACGCAATCAGTTACACCGACGAGGGAGGCCAAATCACAGTCGGGATGACGGGCAACGACGATTGGGTGACGATCGCGGTTGCAGACTCCGGGCGCGGATTGAGTGCCGATCAGCAGTCAGCGGTCTTCGAACGTTTCTACCGGGGCGACCCCACTGGTCCGGGGGGAAGCGGAATCGGCCTCACCATCGCCCGCGCCATTGCCCGCAGGCACGGCGGCGATATCGAGGCGGACTCACCCGGGCCGGGAAAGGGTTCGACGTTCACGATCCTTCTCCCACGCAGTACAGCCGACGACACGGCACGTGGGAGCTTGGCCGGCGACTGAGGGCTTCGCGGCCTGTTCACATCGTCGCAGGCGGACCGCTTTCCTTCGCGGCCCGACGTTCGCCTTCCACCGTCGGGACGTTGCGGTGGTCGTTGGTGGAAACCGAGGAGGCAGACAACCTCGGGGTCAAGGAATACGACAGAGTGTCTGAGACCTGCAATCGACGCAGCTTTGAGGTCGAGCTGGCTACACAACTCCAGGTCAGCGCGTTATCTGGGAGGGCAGTTGATCAACATTTCGAGCTGTCCTTGACGGATGGTGACGGTTTAGCCCTTATTTGGCCCGGTGTGTCAACCAGAAAGTGGCTAGGCAACTCTGTCTGACGGGTGTTCAATCGGAATAGAACGCAACCGAGAGGGAGTGAGTGTCTCTGATGCTGGAATGGATCTACGCTCGGATCAAGTTCTTCGTTCTTTGCATGGGTCTGTGGGCAGCGGCCGTATGTGGTTTTGTCCTGACGGCAACTTTGAATCAGATTGCGTCTGAACAGGCTGTGATTGTGCCTCTGTGGCCTTTCGGCGATGTGGTCTTTGAACCGCCTCTTCGCTACCTGGCGATTTCTCTCGTGTTTCTGGGGCTTGGCATTGGTCTCGCGATCCCGTTCAACTCTGAGGTCGGCCTGGAACCGGTGCGGAGACAGTGGGCCAAGATCTTGGCCGCTTCTATGCACGGTTTGAAGCGTATCCTGACTGCACCTTTCAATCGATAGTGCCGCGCCGTGGGCACGCCAGTCGGCTCATGGACTGAGACTTTGAAAGGCTAGGCGCTCCAGGGATTGGCCCTACGAAGCCTGGCTCGGCGGGTTGGCTACTCGGGGCCATATGCATCTGGTCGGTCACAAGCCCGAGCGCGATAATCGTAGGTGGAACGGAAAGGGAGCCTCGTTGAAAGAGGCGACTGATCGTGAAACGTACCCCACTGATCGCCCTCCTGGCGACTGTTCTGGTCTTTGCGTTTGCGGCACCGGCAACTGCCGGGGGAGCAAACGACAACGGAAACGGCAATCGGACGCTCTGGGTCGAAACGTACTCGTCTGTGGGAGTCTCCTATTCGGTGCCTATCTGCGAAGGCGGCATCGTCGTCGATCATGTCGAGGCTCAGGGACCATACGAATGGACTAGAACCTTCTTCGGCAAGCCCGACTTCACCAGAGCCGGTTTGAGTCATGTCTCGGTATGGGCGTCTGACGATGGCGCCTACCGGCACGTATATCGCGAGAAGCAAACCGTCAACAGTATTGACTTCGGAGGAACCGGCCAACCGAATGTCTACAACATGCATGGCAAATGGACTTGGTCTGACCCTGACGGCGTCTATCTAGAACGCAGCACTCTCAATCAAAACCGCTGGGATCAAGACGGCGTGTCGCAGCCGACCAAGTACATCGACACGGGCTGGGTGTGCCTGCGAGACACCGTGCTCCCGTAGCCACGCCGCTGCCGGTTGGATAGTGCGATTCTGGATGGGTCAGGAATTGAAACTCCCCGACTCAACTGGACCCCCCGACTTCGGTTGCGGGGTTCCAACATTTCTGCTTTCCGATCCTGGCCCCACACCTTCAGGCAAGATTCTTTCGATAACCCCTGGTCAGAAAGCCGTTCTATGGGTTTCCGAAGCGTGTCCTGCACCCGACATTCAGGAGATTGGGAGGACTGTCTCCAAGGTGAATGTCACCAAAATGCCACCAAGAGCAGATTCGTTGGATTGTGGGCGGTTGGCCCGGACAGCAAGAAACCCCCGTTGACCTGGGGGTTTCTCAGTGTCGGAGGGGGGACTTGAACCCCCACGCCCGTTTAGGGCACTAGGCCCTCAACCTAGCGCGTCTGCCAATTCCGCCACTCCGACGTGGTCGGCGCAGTATACCCTCAGCCGGTCAGCCGCCGATTCGGTGCCAGAGTGCAGCGTTCCATGTTGCGGGAAAGGCTGCGACATGGTCAAGCCCCTCAAACGCGGTCGACCAGGCGGCCGCCGCATTGGGCGCTGCGAATAGGGGCAGAAGGACCATGTCTTCTGCCAGGAGGGCGTCGATCGCCGTGAGCTCTGCCCTCAACACCTCCAGATCGAGAATGCCGTCCAGACCGGCGATTCGTTCCTTCAGGTCGTCTGCAGCCGCGGAGGCAACAGAATCGCCGGCACCCCACCGATAGAAGTTATATCCACCATCCTCGGGCAATGCGAGGAAGCGGTCCTCGAGGTCGGATACTGCTCCCACCGGGCCGGGTGAGGCACGCCATGCCCATTCGCCGACGTCAAAAACACCGGGGAGGATCTTGTCGCGGAAGAACTCCCCCACCTCCCGTAGGTCGACATCGACCGACACACCGGCGGTTGACAGCCTCCCGAGCACGAGTCCTGCGATCTGCGTTCTCTCCACGCTGGTCGTAGTACTGAAGATCACGACCGCCTCGTCGCGGCCCAGATCGGAGACTGCCTCTGCCAGCAACCTGTCCTGAAGCGACTCATCGACTGAATATTCTGCCCAGCCGGATGCAGATGCCGCCGGCCACGACATACCGACAACGGTGTCGAGCACAGACACCCGGCCGGCGAAGACCTCCGATACGATCGTCTTCCGATCGAGGGACCTGGCCAAGAACTCGCGAAAAGCGACAGATTCGTTCATGGAGCCGGGGTTCGCCTCGAATCTGCGGGGCCCGTACTCGAACCCTATATGTTCATACTCGGGTCCTGCGGCGATCTGGACTTCGATCGACGGGGAGGACTCCAATTTGTCGAGAAGTACGGGGTCGGCAGCAACCAGCGCGGCATCTACCGTCTGGAACTCGAAGGCCGCCAAGAGTGCATCATCGGCAGAGAAGAACGCTATCTCCAGTTCATCGAGATACGGCAGCCGGTCTCCCAGATCATCGACAATCGGGTATCGGTCGTTCCGAACGAAGCGGACGGCCCTGCCGGCATCCCAGGAAGCGAATCGGAACGGTCCTGCGCTCATCCACGTCTGCTGGTTCCAATCCTGACCGAAGTCGGTCTCCTCGATCTGCGATGCGGGCACCAGCACCGGAAACAGCGACAGGAACCGGATGGTCGGACGTTCCAGGGTCATAGTGATGGAAGTAGATGAAGCTTCGATCGACTCCGGGAGTATCAAGGAGTGCAAAGTCCGGAGGTCCGGTCTTATCGGCAAGGATGGGTCCAACATCAGGCCGTAGGTGAAAGCGACGTCGAAACCTGTGATCGCCTCACCGTTCTCCCAGCGTGCGTCGGGATTCAGGTCGTAGCGGACGGTCATCGTTCCGTCGTCGTTTACCCGGAGTCCGCCGTTCGTGAGGGACGGGACGGCGTTCGCTGCCTCCGGTACAGGATCCTGCGTCTTCGGATCCAGCCCCATCAAGCCGATCGTCCACAGCTCGGAGAGCGTCTCAACCGGCGGGGCGTTGCCGCCTATCAAGAGCGGGTTCAGTGAAAGCGGTTCACCCACAACTCCGAATGAAACCGAACCTCCGGTTTGAACCGGGGCCGGCGAGGTCGTCGTGGTGGTTGAAGAGGTTGCCTGCGGCGCGACCTGAGTCGACGACGGTGACGTGGTGGTCGTCGTGTCGTTGTCCCCGGTGAGTTGAGGGATGAGGAGCCACAGGACCCCCATCCCGATGACGACGAGCCCGATGGCCACCAGCGCGATGATCCGGCGCATGCCGTGACCCCGTTCGGTTGGCTGTTTCCGGGCTAGACGCTAGCCGAGCAACCAGGCGAGCAGCATCGTTGTTGCGGCAAACACGACACCGACGATGACGGTCAACCGGTCGAGGTTCCGCTCGACGACGGTCGAGCCGCCCAGGCTCTGCGGGGCAAAACCTCCACCGAACATGTCGGAAACGCCGCCACCGCGTCCGGCGTGCAACAGGATGAGCCCGACGAGCCCCAGCGATGCGATTATGTGAATAACGACGACAGCTACCGTCATTTGTTGGAATCCTCCTCGTCGGCACCCTGCGGGTGCAACGGCCGACACAGTATGGGAGCGGACCCGTTCGAAAGCAAGTTCTTGGCGATCATCCCGCTTGTTTTGCAACCGCTTCCGCGGCCCGGGCGGCCGCTTCTGGATCCCCCAGGTAGCCCGAAGCGAGCCTGGCCAGATCGGCGTCGAGCTCATAAACGAGCGGTATGCCGGTTGGGATGTTGAGGGACGGTATCTCCTCGTCGGAGACACCGTCCAGGTGTTTGACCAGCGCCCGGAGGCTGTTGCCGTGGGCGGCAATGACCACTCGCCTGCCGTCCCGTAGATCGGGCACGATCTGGTCGTACCAGTAGGGCAGCATTCTCTCGACGACATCCTTCAAGCATTCCGTGGCGGGTAACAGATCCGGCGGAAGGCCTGCGTAGCGTCGATCATGGACCGGATGCCGCTCATCGGTGATGTCCAGCGGTGGCGGCGGGACGTCGTAGCTCCTGCGCCACTCGTACACCTGGTCCTTGCCGTGGCGCTCGGCGGTTTCTTTCTTGTTCAGGCCTTGCAGTGCGCCGTAGTGGCGTTCGTTCAACCGCCAATGCCGCTTGACGGGTATCCAATGAAGTCCCATTTCCTCCAGGGCGATGTTGGCGGTGTTGATTGCCCGCAGCTGAAGGGAGGTGTGGACGACATCGAACTCGAGGCCTGCTTCGGCCATCAACCGCCCGGCGTCGCGAGCCTCCCTTTCACCCTGCTCCGTGAGGCCGACGTCCGTCCACCCGGTGAAACGATTCTCGAGATTCCAGGTGCTCTGACCGTGCCGGAGAAGAACGAGGGTCGAAGTGGCGGCCATCTCCGTTCACACCCAGTATCTGATCAGCGACGCGAAAGTGTCCGGATCGAGTGATGCCCCGCCGACAAGCGCTCCGTCTATGTCGCGTTTGGCCATCAGGCCGGCAATGTTGCCGGGGTTGACAGATCCTCCGTAAAGGATTCTGGTCTCCTCAGCCGCACTCTCGTACTTGGACGCCACGGTCTTGCGGATGTGTCCGATGGTGTCGGCGGCATCCTCGGCACTCGCAGTCCTACCCGTGCCGATCGCCCAGATCGGCTCATAGGCGATGACGAGCCCGCCCACCTGGGTGGCGTCGAGATCCGCCAGGCCGGCGATAACCTGCCCGGCAACGAAATCGGCGGTCTCGCCTGCCTCTCGCTGCTCCAGCGTCTCACCACAGCACATGATCGGGACCATCCCGGCGGCGAGCACGGCCTTGACCTTCTTGTTGACCATCTCGTCGGTCTCGCCGAAGATCTGGCGGCGCTCCGAATGACCGACGATCACGTATCCGACCTGGAGCTTGGCGAGCATCGCCGGTGAGATCTCACCCGTGAAGGCTCCTTTGTCCTCCCAGTGCACGTTCTGCGCGCCGAGACCGAACTGCATGTGATCGGCCTCGATCACCGTCTGCACCGAGCGCAACGAAGTGAACGGTGGGGCGATCACGACGTCCACCCGCTGATAGTCGCCCACGTCGAGTCGGTAGTGCAGCTTCTGCACCATCTGGATCGCCTCCAGATGGTTGCTGTTCATCTTCCAGTTGCCGGCTATTAGATCTTTACGAGCCATCTTTCCACCTCTTCAACGCTTCCAATCCCGGCAGTTGCACACCTTCGAGCATCTCCAGGCCTGCCCCGCCGCCCGTCGAGAGATGCGAAACACCGCCCTCGAGGCCGAGTATCCGCAGCGCAGCGACCGAGTCGCCGCCGCCCACAACCGAGAAACCTTCGTGATCGGCCAGTGCCCGTGCCACTGTTTCAGTGCCGCTGCGGAAAGCTTCCCATTCGAAGACGCCCATCGGTCCGTTCCAGAAGACACTGCCGGACCCGGCGATGACTCGGGCGAACTCGGCCGCGGTGGCGGGGCCTATGTCGAGTCCCATGCGGTCGTCCGGGAAGCTGTTCCGGCCTACGATCACGTGGTCCGCATCGGCCGCGAACCGGTCGGCGGCCACCAGATCGGACGGCAGCAGGATCCGGTCGCCGAACCCCGAGTCCAGCAGATCGCGAACCTGGTCGAGCATCTCTTCCTCGACCAGAGAGGATCCGATCTCGTACCCTTCGGCGGCCAGCAGAGTGAAGCACATTCCGCCGCCGATCAGCATCATGTCCACCTTGGGAAGCAGATTGCGGATGACGCCCAGCTTGTCGGAGACCTTCGCTCCGCCAAGCAGCACGGTAAAGGGCCGGGGAGGATCCTTCATCAGCTTGCCCAGCGAATCCACCTCTGCAAGCAACAGCGGACCGGCAACAGACGGTATGAACTCGGTCACACCGACTGTCGAGGCGTGTGCCCGGTGAGCCGTCCCGAAAGCGTCGAGTACGAAGAGGTCGGCGAGACGTGCGAGGTTGTCCGCCAGATCCGGGTCGTTCCTCGTCTCACCCGGCTCGAAACGCGTGTTCTCCAACAGAAGGACATCTCCGGCGGCCGACGCGGCAACCGCTGCTTCAACTGCCGGCCCGACGACCCCGTCGAGTTTTCTCACCGGGAATCGACCGAGTTTGCTCATCGCCCGCGCAACAGGGTCCATGCGGAACTCGAGCTCGCGCTTCTTGGGACGTCCAAGGTGGCTGGCGACCACAACGGTCGCCCCGGCCCGGCGAAGTCTGGCGATGGTGGGGAGCGAGGCGCGGATTCGGAAGTCGTCGGCGACCACGCCGCCATCGATCGGAACGTTCAGGTCAGAGCGGATCAGCACGCGCCGGCCGGCCACGTCTATGTCGTCCAGCGTCAGAAACTCGCTCATACCGTCACTCACCTCTCGCCAATGCGGCGAGCACCCTTCCAAGTTTGATCGGATCGTGCTGCGGCCAGGCTGCGTGTGCGTCGACCACATCCTCATTGACGAGGTCCCACCCCAAAGCCAGCGCCTCGTCCTCATCGATCACGACGGCCTCGACCCCGGCCGGCACCGCGGCCGTCCCCTTGTGCGCGATGATTGTACCGGCTCGCTTCATTCCCGACCGTTCGTGCAGGGCCAGCACGTGATCGGCCCCGCACATGTGGAGCGTCTCCGCATCCTGAGTGACGATGTTGAGGACGTAGGCAAGTTGAGCCGTTGAAGCGTCCACGGCTTCGGTGAGGCCGGGAACGATCATCGTGGACAGAAGTGACGTGTAGAGGGATCCGGGAGCCAGAACGATCTGGTCGGCTGCGAGGATCCGCTCCAGAGCGGCCGTGTTCGCTCCCACGTCGCCGGGAACCAGTTCCAGGTCTCCTATCTCACCGGGTGCGCGTGATATGGCGACCTGCCCTTCGACTTTCTTGCCGCCGACGGTGGCGCGCAGGCGCAGATACTCATCGGCCGCCGGAAGCACATCTCCCTGCGTTTCGAGCGCCGAACCGGCGGCCAGCAGGGCCGCATTGAAATCACCGAGGATGTCTGTGAGGGCGGCCAGCATCAGGTTTCCCAGCGAGTGACCGGCGATGTCGCTCCTGTCGAACCGGTAGGCGAAGAGCTCACCCCACAGTGTGGGCTGCGGAGTCAGCGCCAGCAGGCATCTGCGAAGGTCCCCCGGCGGCGGGAAGTCGAGAGCGTCGATCAGACGGCCGGAAGATCCTCCATCGTCGGCAACGGTCACCACGGCGGTGATACTCCCGGCGTAGGTCTGGATGGCGTGCAACGCCTGGGCGAGGCCGTGTCCACCGCCGATCGCTACCACCCTGGGCCCATCACGGTCCAGGCCCAGCAGTTGCTGCTCGACTACAGGCTCCAGCGAGGTCATTTGTCGATGTCCCGATGGACGACGCTCACTTCGACTCCGCGGGAGGTGAACCACTCGCCGAGGGCTTCGGCGATGGCTACCGAGCGGTGGTGACCGCCGGTGCAGCCGACGCCGATGCTCAGATAGGACTTCCCCTCTGCCATGAAACGAGGCAGGAGGAACTCCAGCATGTCGGTGGTCTTGGCGAGGAAGGCAACCGTGTCGTCGTTGCCCAGCACGTAGTCACGAACCGCGACGTCCTTGCCGGTCTGCGGGCGCAGTTCGGGTTGCCAGTGAGGATTCGGCAAGAAACGAACGTCGAACATGAGGTCGACGTCCCTGGGCGGTCCGTGCTTGAAACCGAACGATCGGACGGTCACCAGCATCGGCCGGTCCTGGCGACTGGCCCTGAACTCGTCTTCGATCCGCTGCCTGAGTTGGTGGACGTTGTACTCGCTGGTGTCGATGACGAAGTCGGCGTTGGAGCGGATCTCTGCGAGCAGTTGCCGTTCCCTGGCGATGGACTCCTCCAAGGTCGCTTCCCGGAGGGGATGCGGCCGGCGGTTTTCGTCGTAACGTGTCAGCAGCACCTCGTCTGAGGCGTCGAGGAACAGGACCGAAGCACGCATCTGCTGGCCGAGGAGGTCCCTCAGCGGCCTCCGCAACTCGCTGCTGAGAAGGCCGCCGCGCACATCCACGACAACGGCCAGAGTTCGATCGGTATCTTCGACGTCGCTCTGCCGGACTACTTCGGCGATGAGGTCCGGGGGCAGATTGTCGATGACGAAGTAGCCCATGTCTTCGAGCACTTTGGAGACCGTCGAACGCCCCGCGCCCGACATGCCTGTGACGATCAGGACATCCGGCTTGTTCTGCACGCTCGACCTTCCCTTGCGACGGCTCCAGTTTCGCAGATTAAGTCGCCCGACCGGACCTATCTGCCGGAACCGTGCAGAGCCGCGTGGAGGTCCGCGGCAACCTGCGCCGGGACGGTCTCGGTGAGTTCGGTTTCGGTTGCCGAACGGATCCCCTTCAAAGAGCCGAACCGGCGGATGAGAGCCTTCTTGCGGACGGGTCCGAGGCCCGGTACCTCGTCGAGGATCGAATCCACCATGCGCTTGCCTCTCAGTTTGCGGTGGTACTCGACGGCGAAGCGGTGCGCCTCATCCCGGACCCGCTGGAGGAGGTGGAGCGCCGGTTCGTCTCGAGGAATCCTGACCGGCTCGCTGCGGCCCGGCATGTAGACCTCCTCCATCCGTTTGGCCAGGCCGGCGACGGGAACGTCGAGATCGAGTTCCTTCAGCACCTTCACGGCTCGTCCCAGCTGGCCTGCTCCCCCGTCGATCAGCAGCAGCGAGGGCGGGTAGGAGAACCGGCCCCGTTCCTCGACCGGCAGCTCGCGTTCTTTCAGGTAGGCCTTGAACCGGCGGCGCAGAACCTCTTCCATGGCCGCGAAGTCGTCCTGACCCTGGATCGTCCGCACCTTGAAGCGCCGGTAGTCGCTCCTACGCGGCAGGCCGTCTTCGAGAACCACCATCGAGCCGACCGTGTCGCGGCCCTGGAGCGTCGATATGTCGAACGCTTCTATCCGGAGCGGCGACATGGGCAGATCGAGTTCTTCTTGAAGCGAACGAAGGGCTCGTGCCCTGGCATTGGGGTCGGATTGGCGCCGCAGACGATGGCGGGCGAAATCCTGGCTGGCGTTGGTCACCGCAGTCTCCATGAGCCGCCGCTTCGAGCCCCGCTGCGGCACCCGGATCGTGACCCTGCTTCCCCGTTGCTCGGTGAGCAGCTCCTGCCAGACGTCGACGTCGGGCGGCTCGTGCTGGACCAGAACGGCCGGCGGAGGCACATCATTGCCGTACAACTCGTGGAGCATTCCGGCCACCACTCCCCCGGCATCCATGTCTTCCGACTTGTCCATGATCGTGCCGAGCCGGCCGACCAGACGACCCCGGCGTACGAACAGCACTTGTACCGCCGCTTCGAACTCGGAATCCTCCAATGCCAGAAGGTCGAAATCCTCCGGCCGTTCGCTGACGACTTCCTGACGTTCGATTGCCTTGCGGACGTCGGAGAGCCGATCGCGCAGCCGGGCGGCTTGCTCGTATTCGAGCAACTCCGAAGCAGCCAGCATCTGCCGTTCCAGCTCGTCGACGATACCGTCGGTGTCGCCGCCGAAGAAGGCAGACAACCCGTCGACCATCGCCGCGTAGTCCTCCTTGCTCACCAGCCCGACGCAGGGTGCCGAACACTTCTCGATGTCGTAGAGCAAACAGGGCCGGCCCTTGTTCTTGTGGGTGCGGAACTTGCCGTCGGTGCAGGTACGCACAGGAAACGCCTTGAGGAGCAGGTCCAGAGTGCCGCGCACCGCGTAGGCATGTGCGAACGGACCGAAGTAGCGGGTCCCCTTCTTCTTCTTGCCGCGCATCACCCGGGGACGCGGCCACTCTTCCGAGACGGAGATCGCCAGGAACGGGTAGCTCTTGTCGTCGCGGAGGCGGTAGTTGAAGCGCGGCCGGTGGCGCTGGATCAGCGAGTATTCGAGCATCAACGCCTCGACCTCGTTGGCGGTGACGATCCAGTCGACCGAATCGGCGGCGTCGACCATCGAACTGCCTAGGTGGCTTCCCATCGAGAAGTGCCCGACGATCCGCTTGCGCAGCGACTTCGCTTTGCCGGCGTAGATCACCTGCCCGTGCTGATCGCGAAACAGGTAGGCACCCGGTTCGTCGGGTATCTCGGAAGGATTGGGCCGCTTCATCGGATCCGAGTGTAAGCCGATGGCGTATTCAGGATCGACGCCAGCGAACTCCGAGGAGCCGCGGGAGCCCTTTCTGCAGTTCCAGGAGAGGGTCACCGTCGGCGAGGTGGTCCGGCAGTCCCCGTTCGATGATCTTCTCGAGCGTCCACCCGGCGGTGGCCGCGGCATTGAGCAAATCGGCCATCGTCCGGTGGTGGAAAGTCACAGTACTGTCGCCGGCCGGTTCCTCGGTCGAGCCCGGTTCGAGGTAGCTGCCCCACCGCCAGTAGACCTCTCCGTCGACCGGGTCGACCACGGGGGCGGAGCCCGGAGCCGTGATCTGGGGGTGGTTGATCACGAGTGTGAACGTTCCTCCACCTCGGGTGATCCGGGCGGTTTCGCGGAAGAGCGTTATGAGGTCGGCCAGATGTTCGAGGACGAGAACTGCGGTGACTCCGTCGAGCGCCTCGTCCCGACACCAGGAGACGTCGGGAAGCTCGCCGATAACGACCGGTCCACTCCGTGCGGCTTCCCAAGCCAGTTGCGGGTTCAACTCGACGCCAACTGCTGTTGCGCCACGCGACTGAAGCTCTTCCAGCACCCAGCCGGTCCCGGTCCCGAGATCAAGAATCGTCTCCCCAGG